>PLBX01000341.1 GCA_003135495.1 Acidobacteriaceae bacterium
CCGGCCATCCGGTCGCGCGGATCAACGTGAAGGATATCTGGCACGTTGGCCAGGAATTCTTCCGTTGGGAGATCGCGACTGCGGTCGCCGGCTCGATCCTTGGAATTAATGCCTTCAATCAGCCCGACGTTGAGGCGAGCAAAATCGTCACTAAGCAACTCACCTCCGAATACGAAACGAAAGGATCGCTTCCCGCTGAAAAACCGATTGTCGAAGAGGCCGGCATTAAACTTTTCACCGATGAAAGGAACGCCGCTGATCTCGCGAAAGCTGCTGTGGGTAAGGCTTCGAACGGAAACTCCTCGGACGATGCTCTAAACAATTATCTTCGCGCGCACTTGGTGCGACTCGGCAGCAACGATTATTTCGCATTGCTTGCTTATATCGAGATGAACGCCGAGCACGAGTCTCTACTGCAAACTTTGCGCATGCTGGTGCGCGATCGCAAGCGTGTGGCAACGTGTCTCGGCTTTGGGCCGCGCTTTTTGCACTCCACTGGACAAGCCTACAAAGGCGGACCCAACAGCGGCGTCTTCCTGCAGATTACTTGCGACGATACCGCCGACTTGCCGGTTCCGGGACAGAAGTACACTTTCGGAATAGTGAAAGCGGCGCAGGCTCGCGGCGACTTCCAGGTTCTAGCCGACCGCAAGCGCCGCGCCTTGCGTGTTCATCTCGGCAGTGATGTGAAAGCCGGTCTGACAAAACTGACCGACCTCATAAAACAAATTTTGTAATGATATTAAGGGGCGGGCGAGGTCGCCCGCCTCCACACTAGCCTGCACACGGGCAACATACTGGTAGCAAGAGAAAGGATGGAGTTGGAATGCAGCTTGGAATGGTAGGTCTAGGGCGCATGGGCGCCAACATGACTCGCCGGCTGATGCACGGCGGACATACCATGGTCGTATCGGACCTCAGTGCCGACGCGGTCAAAGGACTTGCTGGTGAAGGCGCCACCGCCTCTTCTTCGCTCGACGATCTGGTCAGCAAGCTCACAACTCCGCGCTCCGTCTGGATCATGGTGCCCTCAGGCGACGCCACGGAAAAAACCGTACAGGCGCTCCTCTCTACCATGAAGGGTGGGGACACCATCATCGATGGCGGCAATTCTTATTTTAAAGATGACGTTCGCCGTTCGAAGCTTTGCGCCGCGAAAGGCGTGCACTACGTCGACGTCGGCACGAGTGGTGGAGTCTGGGGACTGGAGCGTGGCTACTGCATGATGATCGGCGGCCCGAAAGAGGCTGTTCAGCGGCTCGACCCAATCTTCAAGACACTCGCTCCCGGGCGCGGCGATATTCCGCGCACGCCCGGCCGCGAAAAAATGGGTGGCAAACACGCGGGCACTGCTGCTGTTACCGCGGAAGAAGGCTACATGCATTGCGGACCCTCGGGTGCCGGGCATTTCGTGAAGATGGTTCACAACGGCATCGAATATGGCGTCATGCAGGCCTACGCGGAAGGTTTCGACATTTTCAAAAACGCAACCAGCAAAGATCTTCCCGAAGATATTCGATACGATCTCAATCTTCCGGATGTTGCCGAAGTGTGGCGCCGAGGCAGCGTGATCAGTTCATGGTTGCTCGATCTGACGGCAATGGCGTTGCTCGAAAATCCCACGCTCTCCGAGTACAGCGGCTTCGTGCAGGATTCCGGCGAAGGGCGTTGGACGATCCAGGCGGCGCTCGAAGAAGCGGTTCCCGCGGAAGTGCTGACAGCCGCTCTCTACACACGCTTCCGTTCGCGGCAGGAGCATACATTTGCGGAAAAGGTTCTTTCTGCCATGCGACAGAAATTTGGCGGTCACGTGGAACCGAAAACTGCAGCGGCGAAGAAGTGATGAGGGCGCTACGGGCGGCGAGCTTCGGGCTCTGAGCGAACGATTTAAGCTCGCCGCTCGCAGCTAGTAGCTCATAACTCACGAACGAGGAAACGATGGCTCATACAGAAGTGCTGCCAATAGCGACCAAGCCGCGAGTTGGACGCGTCAGCGATCCCTGCGTCATGGTCATCTTCGGATTCACGGGCGACCTTACCCGGCGCAAGCTGATACCCGCGCTCTACAACCTCGCGACTCAGCAGTTGCTCTCCCGCGAATTCGCGGTGATCGGCGTCGGCCGCACTGCGATGAGCGATGACGACGCCCGCAAGAAAGTCACTGAAGACTTCAAGAAATTTGCAACGGGCACGGTTGATTCCGATCTCTGGGAATGGTTTGTCCGTCGCATAAGTTACGTCAGCGGAGATTTCGACGATCCCGCCACGTACGAGAAATTGAAAGAAACACTCGCCAAAGTTGACAAGGAGCATAACTCCCATGGCAACTATTTCTTCTATCTAGCTACCAAGGCAAATTTTTTCGGGGACGTTGTCGAGCGGCTTTCAAAAATCGGGCTCATGACGGAAGAAAACAGTCATTGGCGGCGCGTGATTATCGAAAAGCCTTTTGGCCACGACCTCGATTCGGCAAAAGCACTGAATCAGCAGCTTTTGAAAGTTATCTCGGAGAACCAGACCTACCGTATCGATCACTATCTCGGCAAAGAAACCGTTCAGAATATTTTGGCCTTCCGATTCGCGAACGGAATTTTCGAGCCGATCTGGAACCGGCGCTACATCGATCACGTGCAAATCTCCGTTGCTGAAACCGTGGGCGTCGAACAACGTGGCGACTATTACGACGGAGCCGGAGCGCTGCGTGACATGGTTCCAAACCACATCATGCAGCTCATCACTCTTACTGCGATGGAGCCTCCCATCTCGTTCGAAGCCAATGCTGTCCGCGACGAGCAGGCAAAAATTCTGCACGCGATCCAGCCCTACAGCGACGAAGACGTGCTCAGCAAAACCGTTCGCGGCCAATACGGCGAGGGCTTGATGGACGGTGAACGAGTGCCCGCCTACCGGGCCGAGGAGGGAGTTCCTCCCGACTCGCGCACCGAGACTTTTGTCGCCATGAGGCTGCTGATCGACAACTGGCGGTGGGCGGGCGTGCCCTTCTATCTGCGAACCGGCAAGCGCTTGCCCGGACGCAACACCCATGTCGTAATTCAGTTTCGCCGCGCTCCCTTCATGCTCTTTCGCGAGACGCAGGTCGAAAACATGATGCCCAACCAACTCGTGCTGCACATTCAGCCGGAAGAAGGCATCTCGCTGCGCTTTGCCGCGAAAACTCCCGGGCCTGCCATGCACCTCGGCGAAGTCGATATGGATTTCGAATACGCCGACTACTTCGGACAGACACCCAACACCGGCTACGAGCGCCTGCTGCATGATTGCATGACGGGAGACGCAACCCTGTTCCAGCGGGCCGACATGGTCGAAGCCGGTTGGAGCATCGTGAATCCTGTGCTGGATGTGTGGAAGGCTCTGCCGCCACGCAATTTTCCGAACTATCCTGCGGGAACGTGGGGGCCGAAAGAGGCCGACGAACTCTTAGAGCGCGACGGCCGCCGCTGGAGAAATTTCGAGAAATAGTAATCTGGCGGGTATAGGAAAAGAGAGATTCGTAATTTGTGGGAAGCGGGAGAATACGATTTTTTTTTAACTCCCTGTGTTCCTCTGTGCACTCTGTGGTAAGGATTTTTGTTGGCGGCGAATTAAATTACAAATTTCACCATGCCCTCGACCCAGTCCATCGTAGTCCTGGCGACTGCTGCCAATCTTTTTCACGCAGCTGCTGAGGAATTCATTAGCACGGCCCGAACTGCCATAGGCGCCCAAGGACGGTTCACGGTCGCGCTCGCCGGCGGTTCGACTCCCAAAGGTCTTTATTCCCTACTCGCCAGCAACTACGGCAACTTCGCATGGAACCGCGTCTTCCTATTCTTCGGAGATGAACGCCATGTTCCGCCCACTGATCCCGAAAGCAATTACCGGATGGCGAACGAATCGTTGATCGCGAAAATTTCCATCCCCGCGGAAAACGTCTTTCGTGTTCCCGCCGAAAATCCCGATGCTGCTGCCGCGGCCCTGAACTACGAAAACGATCTCCGCCGCTTTTTCGAACTTAAGCCACAACAATTTCCGCGCTTTGATCTCATCCTGCTGGGACTCGGTCCAGATGGCCATACTGCCTCGCTCTTCCCCGATTCCCCCGCCCTCGAGGAACAGTCGCGTCTGGTCGTCGCAAACTGGGTCGCGAAGTTTAACGCATACCGCATCACGTTCACCTTCCCGGTCCTCAACCGGGCGGCCGAAGTGATGTTCCTGACCTGCGGCGCCGATAAAGCCGACATGGTGCGGCAGGTGCTGGAAACAAAAACTACGCCTCCGCTGCCCTCGCAAAGAGTGCAACCCTCCGATGGAAAACTGTTGTGGATGCTGGACGAAGCCGCTGCCGCCAAACTCAAGCGATGAGCTTCTTACAGGAGTAAAAGTGGATGACTCTTGCCGGGCGATGACCTAGGCGGCGTAGCCGCGCCAGTCGCCGATTTCTTTCAGACCTTCTCCGCGGGCATGCTCGAAAAGCCTTACCTTGTGGCGGATATTTTCAAATTCGTGGATGTCGGCCCATACTTCAGCCTGCCATGATCGCTCATGGCTCGCCGCTTCACCGCAACTCGCGCAGCGGGTATGAAAACTTATACCCGGCTTGGGAGCGATCGGCACGTCCTGCAGTTCAATGAACACGCACCGGACCTCTTCGATGGCTTCGTCAGGGCCCAAAATATGCTCGTAGCGCAGCAGGAATCCGAAGCCCAGTTTCCGGGCCTCGATCTCGGCTTCGTCACGGGTGTGGAACGGTCCATATTCGGCCCGCAGTTGTTCTGTCGAATCGCAAGCCATCCAAAAAATGTCTTTATGAGCCATCGTCACGCTAGTCTCCACCGGAACCTGCAATACCGCGGAGCCAAAGCCAAATGACCTTGAGCGCCGGCAGCAAAGTGCATCCCTCATCAGTAACTTAGCAATTCAATTACCGACTCAACGCGGGTTAGGAGCCGGGCGAAATTTCCGTCTAAGGATAGAGTCTGTAGCCTTTTGTATGAAAATGCGGCACTTAGGTAGGGCGCGTGAATGGATGAGCTGACCAGAACGCAGTGCTGCCGACGGCGCGAGTGTGAAATCAATTTCGCTTCGGTTTGGCGTGGATGGGAAAAGCGAGTGTGGTTTCTTGCTTCAATGATGTAGGACCAATGCTTGACGGGGTGCTCTAGGAAAATGGGAGTGGTGTCATGGAGTCGTCAAGCAAGATGATTTCCCTTTCCCGTTTTTGCCGCGTTTTCATGCCACTCGTCCCGCCGACGGGCCTCGGTTCCCCTCTCCCCGCACGTTAGCTTTCGGTCGTTCAGCCCAACCAGGCGCACCCCCGTTCCGCTATGGGCCAGGATAAATGCAGCGGCGGGAAAGCCACCCCTCCGGCCCCCCGCCACAAGCTGAGCGTGCCGCCTCCACCGAGATAGGGGCGGGGCGCCCTGACGGGGCCAGCATGCGTCTACGACTTCCGGTAGCCGTGAGCCGCTAGGAACAGGTAGTCACGGACGCTGTTCCTGCGCGCCAGAAAGCTGGGGTTCATCAACTCCGCTCCCGCTGGAAGTCGTCGTTAAGAGGCCATTCCCGGTTTGCTCATGCCAGTTGGCGCCTCCGTGCCCGGCGACGTAGAGCGCCAGTTCAAGGCGGGTCCACACTCCCAGCTTATCGAAGGCAGTGCGCAGGTAGTTTTTCACTACCTGCTCGCTGGTTCTTAATACCGCTGCTACGTCTTTATTGGTTAGGCCCTGCCACACCAGGGTCGCTACTTGAATTTCTTTGGCGGTCAGCCGATCGCGGGGTTGCATGGGGATGTCTGCTCCTTTATGAACATGGCGGTGGCGAGTTTTACGCGTTTCCGCCCTTCTTTAATACCCGCGCGCAGAAACAATGTACGCAGGTGTTGTTTGACGGTGCGCGGGCTGATGCTGAGATGGCTCGCGATTTCTTTGTTGCTGCATCCCTGCACCAGCAGGCGTAATACTTGCTGATCCCGGGGCGTTATCTTGATGTCGTTGAGGTTGATCATCGCGTTTTGTATAACTCCTTCCGTTAAATCGGTGGGTCGTGCCTCGCGTATTTCAAGAAGCACGTTCTTCGCCAAATCTTCGCTTTTAGACATGCCCCGTTAATCCATACACTTACCCTCAAACTCCCTTTGTTGAGCGCCGATTCTCACAGCTTTCTCATAAACAGTCCCATATGTGTAACCCCCAAACGGGAATCGTCCCAATAAAGCCCTTTCTTCCTTTTTTTCTACTGCGTTTTTGCACTACAATAACTGCAGTCTGATTCCCCTCTCGTAATGCCATGTCTTCGAACCGGCCTAATTTGACCTTGGACGAAAAATCATTCGAGGGTCTACTTTCCGCCGCTTTCACTATCCAGGAACATAACGATCGCCAAAAACGGGATCTTCAGACTCACAGCTCTTCCGCATCGCCCACCGAGACAGAGTCAGGCACGGTTTGCCGCCATTGCGGCGCCAGGAAGTCATCAGAAAGCTCTCGTTGCGAAAATTGTGGCGTCGCCGAGTTTCGCCCGGGAGAGCGTCTGCAACGCAATTGGGCCTCGATGTGGTTGCGGAGTCAGGGTCAGTGGCCCGCGAACTCCGCAGAAATGGGGCCAAGAAATGGCTCGCACTCCGAAGCGGACGGACTCGCTGCCGACGACGCGGCCACAACTCACGCGGGCGAGCGCTCATCTTTCCCCGCGCAGCAGCCTCCCGCGCGCGACAGAGTGCAGGCTTTGTCGAATCTTTCGAACCTTCCGAACGAGTCGCCGGACGTCAATGAAAACTTTGCCTCGGGGTATGAGACATCCGCCTCTCCCGCTATCGATGTCGAGGAATTTGATCCGAGTTTCGAGCAGGCGTCCGCTTTGACGAAGGCTCAGCCTTCCATGGTGTCGGACTCCTGGTTTCGACGCGTTTCAGATTGGCAATTAAAACTGCGTTTTCGGCGCGCCGACCTCTATTTGGGAGTATCCATTTTCGTGGCTGCCACTGCGCTGTTGTGGCCGTCGGCTGTTCCGTCACGACCAGCGGCACTTGATCCTTGGGAACGAGCCTTGGTAATGCTCGGCATCGCCGAAGCCCCGGCTCCGCTCGTGCATCCGCAGGGCGATCCCGCCGTACAAGTGTGGATCGATCCGCACACCGCGCTCTACTATTGCCCGGGCGATGAGCAATATCAAAAGACCGACGGCGGCCGCTTCAGCAGCCAGCGTGAGGCTCAGATGGATCGCTTTGAACCCGCCAGCCGTTCGGCTTGCGAGTGAAATAATTCTGCGGCAGCGCGTACAATAAATTCCTGGATCGCGTCCCTTAATCGTTAGGATCGGTGACGCCGGGTATTAAAAAACTATTTTCGAGGAGATGACATTTCGTGTTTTCACGACACTTTTCATCTAGCCCAGCGTGGCGCCGGCGTTGGATGTATCGATTGGCGCTGGCGTCCCTTCCTGCGGCAACTGTGCTGGCAATTCTCTGCCTCGAACCCGGTCTCGCTTTTGGGCAAAAAAATCAGCAGCGTCCAAGCGAAAAATCGAGTGGCGGAGACGTCGCTCGCGGCAAATATCTTGTTGAGAGCGTAGCCATGTGCGGGCAGTGCCATACCCCGCGCGACGGTGAGGGAAATCCTGATCGCAGCCGATGGCTGCAGGGCGCGTCCCTGCCCTTCGCACCGTCTAAGCCCGACACCGATTGGCCTATCAGCGCGCCGCGGATCGGCGGCAATCCTCCCGCCAATGATGCCGACATGGTCAAACTGCTCACCACCGGCATTTGGACAACCGGCAACCGCCTTCGATTCCCTATGCCGCTATTCCGCATGGAGACGAAGGATGCGGAAGCGGTGGTTGCGTATTTAAAATCTGTAACTGCCAGGCAGTAGTTACCGGGTCAGCATTTGATAATCGATAATCCATGACCGACGGCTCAACCGAGCAGTATCGCTTGAGACTCCTACCCCTAAAGTATTGACAAACAATACGTTTTTGCAGGGATGTTCGAGCAGCTTCCGCCGCAACTTGGCAGTGAGCTTCCGATTTTTCCTCCAGCCTGCCGAAATGCTAAAGTTAAAGCATCCGAGGATGGGGGCAGTTCACGATGGCTTTGTTAACACGATTGCGGCTTGAATCCAGCGATTGGAGGAGATGTGCCAACGCCGCACGCGGCGAGGCGCGCTATCGCCCTGCGATTACAGCGTTGCTGTTTTCGACCTTTTTGCTTGCCAGCATCAGTGCTGCTGCTGATGCGCCCGCATTCGATTTGCCCGGCCCGCGGATTGAAATCAATGTCACGCGAGCGGGCAAGACCCTGCCCATTTCCAAGGTGCCGAATCTTCAAGCCGGCGACCGTCTTTGGATTCATCCCGAAATTCCTAAGACCCAATCGGTGCATTATTTGTTGATTCTCGCTTTTTTAAGGGGATCGACCAATCCTCCTCCGGAACAATGGTTCGTAAAAGCGGAGACTTGGACCAAGAAGGTGCGCGAAGAAGGGATCGTGGTCACGGTTCCCGCGGAGGCGCAGCAGGCATTGCTGTTTTTAGCGCCCGAGACCGGAGGGGACTTCAGCACGTTGCGCTCGGCGGTTCGGGGCAAGCCGGGAGCTTTCGTGCGCGCGTCGCAAGACTTGAATCAGGCCGCCCTCGACCGTTCGCGGCTGGACAAATATCTGGCCGGGATCAAGGAACTGTCGGATGAGGATGCCAAGGCGTTGCACGACCGCTCTCTGCTGCTGGCGCGAAGCTTGAAGATGAAGGTCGATCAGCAGTGTTTCGATAAGCCAACCGAGGAGCAGGCTCCTTGCCTTACGCGAAATACGGATCAACTTGTGCTTGATGACGGGCACAGTCAATCGATGGTCGCGGTCTTAACTTCGGGGCCAGGCTCTGATTTAGTCGGGGCCATCAGCGCCACCAAATTTGCTGGCGCAGGGGCGTACAGTCCGTACGTGGGAGCGATTGTCGACGTCGCGCGAATGATGGAGAACTTTCACACCGCGGCTTACCAATATATTCCAGCGCTAGCTTTGCCGAAGCATGATGAGCTCAATCTCAAACTCAATAATCCGCCGTCGTTTCATAAGCCAATGTCGGTGCTGGTGGTAGGTTTGCCCGCGATCGAATCGGCGCAACTTCCTCCATTGCGGGCCGTCGAACCAAAGGAAGTTTTTTGTTTGCAGCGTTCGGGATTAGTGCTGCCCGCAGATGGCGCTCCGCTGGTTTTTTCCACCGACTACGCTCACGACGTCGTTCTGCATGTACAAACACGAGCCGGACTGGGGATTGATTTACCGGTGGCAGCAGACGCGGCGCGCGGAGGCTTCGTAGTTGACGCTCGCTCGCTTCATTCCGGCGACGTCGATGCCGGATTTACCGGAACGTTGCATGGCTATTGGGGATTTCAGTCTTTTGATGGGCCGGCATTCCAGTTGCAGAATGCTCATCCGGCAAAGTGGGTTTTCACCTCCGAGGATTCTACGGCGCTGATTNNGATCAGGTAACGATGAAAGATCAGCGGGGCAAGCCGCTGAAGGCGACATGGAAGCTGGTTAAGGCCGATGAATTGGAAGTGGAAGTTCCGCTGAAGGAAGAATCGGCTGGACCGGTGCTGGTTCTGGTTGCGCAGTCGGGACTGGCGAAGGCGGATGAAGTTCCGATGCAGATGTATTCCGAAGCGGCCCACCTTGATCATTTCACCCTCAACGCGGGCGACCAGCAAGGCGTATTGACGGGCACGCGGCTGGATGAAGTCTCTGGTCTGGAATTGGAGAATTTTCACTTTGTTCCCGGGGATGTGGTGCGCGTCGAGGGAAAGGACCAGCTACGGCTGTCCACTCCAAACTCAATGTCGCCTGCGCTTCAGCCCGGACAAAAACTGGTGGCGCGGGTTGCGCTGAAAGACGGGAGGGTTCTGAATCTGGAGACTGTAGTTGAACCGCCGCGGCCCAAGTTAACTCTCCTCAACAAGAACGTGCAGGCGGGCGCTTCTATGATTCATCTGAGCAGTACAGACGATCTTGCGCAAGATGGACAAATGACGTTTTTTATAAAAACTGAAATACCGGCAACATTTCCACGTGGCGAAAAGATCGAGGTAGCCACCGAGGACGGCGCAGCTTCCACCTTGCTGAGCTTGGCGGATGGAACTCTGGTTTTGCAAGATTCTAGGACTGTGCTTGGAACCCTGCGTCCGCTCAAGAGTTTCGGAGGGTCGGTATTTGGACCGCTGCGGCTACGAGCTGTATCCGAGAACGGCGAACGCGGCGACTGGCAGTCGCTCGCGACACTGGTACGGGTTCCATCGTTAAAAGAAATCCGTTGCCCAGACAGTCCTGACAAGCCGTGCAGCTTGATCGGGCAGAATCTTTTTCTGATCGATGCGGTGGCCTCTGATTCCCAGTTCGCGCACAGCGTGCCCGTTCCGATCGGATACGCGGATTCAGCGTTGACCGTTCCTCGTCCTAACGGGACACTTCTCTATATCAAACTGCGCGACGATCCAGCGACCGTAAACACAGCGGCGCTGCCGGTTTTGCCCGAATAGCGGTCGGCGGCTAACGCACCGACTGTTTGAACTGCACGGCAATCCAAATTACCGGGATCAATAGAAGACGCAACGGCAGGGTCAGAAGAGCTGTTAAACAGCTTTGCGGGATTGGAATCGAAACGGCTTTGGGCTGAGGCGGGAGTTCTTGCATTGAAGATTCAACTTTAGAAATTAAACTTTATCAGAAACCATACCGGTCATGCTCCGTTCTTCTTTTACCCTTGCGGTCCAACTTCTTCCCGCGATTCTGCTGGTCATGCTCGGATGGGGCTTCGACAATCTCTCGGCATTTTTTCTTAATCCGGCGCGCGCTGGATTGGCCGCGCTGGCATTCGCGTCAGCAGCGATTGCTGTCATTCTTCGTCTGGACTTCGATCCGCTCAGGAAGGGTTCAAACCCGCAGGGACACCAGGGATTTCAGCTGGGCGTTCTCCTTTTTTTGTCACTCGTTCTGCTGTGGTTCTTGCCCTTCGCCGACAGTCGGCAAATTCTGACGCTGCAATATAGTTACTGGCGCTACCTCGGTCTTGCGCTCTTGTGTGTTGGCGCGGGCGTGCGCTTATTTGCGCTTCGAGCGCTGGGTAAGCACTTCAGCGCGTATATCACGTTGCAACCTGATCACCGCCTGGTGCGCGATGGCATCTATGCTCACATTCGCCATCCGCTTTACTTAAGCCTGCTTCTGCTGCCGACTGGCATCGCGTTTGTGTTCAACAGCGCTCTCGCGGCTCCAATCCTGCTTCTGGCCGCAGCCTTCGTAATGGATCGCATTAGAAAAGAAGATCGCATTCTGGCGAGGCACTTCGGCGAAGAGTTCGAAGAATACCGGCGTCATACGAGGGCGCTGCTTCCCGCCTGAATATTTCGCATGACTCCAACTACACGAACAATAATCTTCGCGAAGAATGATCGGCTAAACACCAAATACAATCCCTCGCTTCTCGCGCCCCAAAGCGACCACAATGGCCGCCAGTGTAAATACAGTGAACGCGGTCAGGGCCATCGCGTTTGCGTAGCTCGTATGCTCGGCGAGAATTGCCTCGAAGTAAGGCACGGAACTAGCAAGGAGCACACCACACTGGTAGGCGAATCCGGGAAGAAAACCGCGCACCGAGTCGGGCGATAGTTCGGAGAGGTGGGCTGGAATGATGCCCCACGCGCCCTGCACCATAAACTGAATCGAGAACGCTCCCACGATCAGCAATGCCAGTGACGGGGCGTAAGCCCATAGCGGCACCAATGCGATCGCGCATATAAATGATACGACCATCACGCGGCGGCGGCCAAAACGGTCAGATAAAAATCCTACAAGCGTGCCTCCCAGAATTGCTCCCACCATCGAAATTGCGGTGATTGCGGCTCGGCGGTGCACGTCGAGGTGCCATTGACGTTGCAGGAACGTTGGGAACATATCCTGCGTGCCGTGCGAGGCAAAATTCATCATCATCATCAGGAGAGTGAGGTAAAGAAATAATTTCCAGTGGGAAACAATTTCGCGGCCGAGGCTACTCCAGTTGTGATGACGAGTCTTCTGCCAGACCTCGGACTCTTTCACCCGGAAGCGGACGAAAAGGCCGAGTAGAGCGGGCAGGCCACCGATGAAGAACATTGGGCGCCATCCCCAGCGCGGAAAAACAAAGTACGAACAAACCGCCGCCAGCAGGTATCCCAAAGCGTAGCCCTGCTGCAACATTCCTGAAAGAAATCCGCGCAGACGAGGCGGAACTTTTTCCATGGCGAGCGAGGCGCCAACTCCCCACTCGCCGCCCATGCCGATACCGAACAATGCGCGCAGCACCAGAAATGTGGCGAAGCTGTGCGCGAAACCGGTAAGCACCTCCACCACGGAGTAGAAGACAAGGTCGATCATCAGCGGAAGGCGGCGCCCATAGCGGTCGGCCATCAATCCAAAAATGAACGCACCCACGGGGCGGAAGATGAGGGTAAGCGTGATGGAAAAAGCGACCTCTTTGTCGGACCGGTGAAACTCCTGCGCAATTGCAGTGAGCGACAGCACGACCAGAAAAAAATCGAAAGCGTCGAGCGTCCACCCGAGGAAACCAGCAAAGACGGCAGGGCCATGGCCATCTTTCGTGGACGAAACACTTGGCAAGTTGGTTCCCGAAGAGGCGTAGTTATTGGGAAGTGGCGGGTCCGCTGGCGCGTTCAATATCTTCTCCTTATTTGCCGCGGGGATTACTATAAACGAATTCGACGTAGAGACGGGGCTTGCCCCATCTCTTTTGCCCGCAAGACGCGGCAAGCCGCGTCTCTACGTAATCATCTTGCGGACGCGGGCAGAATTTTGCCGGAGCAACTACCCAGGCCTATGCGGCGGAATCCTTCGCGTTCGCAAAATCCGCGGAGGATCACTTCGTCGCCATCTTCCAGAAATCTTCTTTGCTCGCCGGAGGGCAGCGTTACCGGCTCTTTTCCGCGCGAGGTTAATTCTAGAAGGCAGCCGCGCGCGCTTTTGTCGGCGCCCGACACTGTTCCACTCGCCAGCAAATCGCCGGTGCGCATGTTGCAGCCGTTGCTGGCATGATGTGTGAGCATCTGCGCCATCGTCCAATACATGTCGCGAAAATTGCTGCGTCCCAAAATTGCCGGAGGCAAATTCGCCTCGCGCATTCGCGGCGACAACAAAGAGACTTCCAGCCACAGGTCGAGCCCCCCATGCGCCTGGTCGCTCGGGCTGGAAAGGTATGGCAGCGGCGCGGGATCGCCTCCTGCACGCGAAAATGCGGCGGTCCGAAATGGCGCGAGCGCTTCCATGGTTACTACCCAAGGTGAAAGTGTGGTTGCAAAACTTTTCCCCAAGAACGGGCCGAGCGGTTGATACTCCCACGCCTGGATATCGCGCGCTGACCAATCATTCAGCAGGCAGATTCCAAATATATGTTCTTCCGTCTCGGAGATTGGAATCGACTTGCCCAATGAACTTCCAACGCTCACAAAGAAGCCGAGTTCCAGTTCGTAATCGAGCGCCTTAGTCGGCGTGAATTTCGGATCGGCGTCACCGTCGCGCGTCTGCCCCCATGGCCGCTGCACTGGAAGTCCACTTGGAATGAGGGAGGATGCCCGCCCGTGATAACCGATGGGAATGTATTTGTAATTCGGCAGCAAAGGATTGTCGGGACGAAACAGTTTGCCAACATTCGTCGCGTGGTAGATAGACGCGTAAAAATCGGTGTAATCGCCGACATCAGCGGGAAGAAGCATGTCGACGTCAGATTGCCTGACAAGATGCCGCGAAGTCGTCGCCCGACGATCGGTGGCGGTCGCATCGGCTCGCAACAAAGCGTGAAGCCGGTGGCGCAACCGCCTCCGCTGATCGGCCTCGAGCGCCATAAGCGCATTCAGCGAATTGCTGGCACAGGCATTCGCGGCAACGCCGATGCTCTCACTCGCAAGCAATCCCTCATTCTGCATTGCGTAAAGATCAAGCAGGCAATCTCCGATGGCCACTCCCATACGCGCTTCTTCCCCTTCGCCGCGCCGCCGGAAAATTCCGTAGGGCAAATTTTGAATGGGGAAATCGGAGCCGGCAACATTTGCGGATTCAACCNNACCCAGCTTTGTACCTTGGAATCGTGAGTCTCGTCGAGAACGGGTTTCATATTGAATTCACAAACAGATTTTTTGCAGCGTTTGTATAGCCAGTTCTGTCATAGGAGGGAAAGAGATTTTAGATCATCGATAGGCTCCGTAAAGGAGCACGACCCGAAGGAGACGGCGAACCCGCGCCGCGTTGCCGCAATTTGATCACGCGTCAGCCGATGTTCGCGCCAGGTGATTTCTGATGAATCAAAACGAAATGCACGCTCGGACTGCTCTTGCAATAATTGCACGGCAAGGTCGGCGGGCATTCCAGCCATCAAAAACGCGGCTGTCAGAAAAACATTGATGAAGCCGTGCATGAGTCCAGACGCGCTGTCTGCCTGATACGTCAACCGATGCACGGATCGCAAGGGATGATGCAGTCCTGCCGTGGCCTTGAACGGTACCCGGGCATCCGCACACCGGCGAATGAATTTGACCACGCCTTCTGGAGCCGGAATTTTGTCCGCTGTTTCGCCGCCGGTTCGGATCTTAGTCCGCCGCCCGCAATCTGCAACTGCGGCAACACACTCCTCTGCGCTTGATATTGGAATTTCGAAATATGTGGTCAGCTTGGGCGGAATAATAGCCGCCAGCCGCTCGATGTCCTGCGCGTTCGAAACTTTTACTTCAACTGATTCCACCGCAGCCTTTGCGTTACTACGCCGCGCCATATGACCATTAAATTCTTTGATTCGATCAACGTCAGACTCTGCATCATTGCCCAGAATGGCCGACAGTCGCCAGTTTTCACTTCCTTCCTCCGAAACGCGAGTTGGCAATGACACGAAAGCACCTTCGAATTCGTCGAGCCGTGCAACTGGAATAACGAAGCGCCCAAGAATCCAACTCCATTGAGACTGCGAATACGCATGGTAGTTCGCCACAGACTGTGGGATGGAAAGCGAAGCCGGAGGAAATAATCCAGCGTAGTCGATGAGGTCGTGCAGCAAAACCGTGGCAACGTGATCCGCGGTCGCGGAATTTTGCAGTGACCGAGAAGTTTGAGTCATGGTTCGCTTAATCTGCGCTTTCATCTGTTGTTGCTATCGTTCTGAGCGAATCGAAGAAACGATTGCTTTGCGCCGGCAAAATGCAGAGGTCCTTCGCTTCGCTCAGGATGACAACTTATAGATATGTTGCAACGACTCGGATCAACCGCCGGAACCATCGAACTTCTTGCGCAGCCCCTGCCAGCATTCGAAGTATTGGTGATCGAGCTGCGAACTCTCCAGAGCAAACTTTGTGGGCCGGCATACGAAACGAGTCTCGAACATAAAAGCCATGGTGCCGCCCATGAAAACGGGCTTCAGTTCCGCGTTGCTGGCCTTTTCAAATGTCTCGGAATCCGGGCCATGACCAGCCATGCAATTGTGCAGGCTAGCGCCGCCGGGCACGAATCCTTCGGCTTTGGCGTCATACTCGCCGTGGATCAGTCCCATAAATTCATTCATGAAGTTGCGATGAAACCATGGCGGACGAAATGTATGTTCCGAAACCATCCATCGCGGCGGAAAAATCGCGAAGTCAACATTGGCGGTGCCGGGAATTTCCGAAGGCGAAGTCAGCACCGTGTAAATCGACGGATCGGGGTGGTCGAAGGTCACGGTGTTTATGCAGTTGAAATTCGCGAGATCATATTTATAGGGAACATAATTGCCGTGCCATGCCACGACGTTCAGCGGCGAGTGATCGATTGATGCGGCCCACAGCTGCCCCTGAAACTTGGTCACAATCTTGTAATCACCTTCGCGATCTTCAAAGGCAGCGACTGGAGCCAGGAAGTCGCGCGGATTCGCCAGTCCATTTGCGCCGATGGGGCCGAGATCAGGGAGACGAAACAGCGCTCCATAATTTTCGCAAATATATCCGCGCGCTTCTTTTTCCAAGAGTTCGACACGGAAGCGAATGCCACGCTGAATCACTGCGATTTCGCCGGGGCCAACGTTGAGCAGGCCCATCTCCGTGCGTAGCAGCAGTCTTCCCTGCTGCGGTACGATCAGCATCTCGCCATCGGCATTGTAGAAAAAGCGATCTTCCATTGACGTATTGGCAACGTAGATATGGATACCCACGCCGGTGTGGGTATGCGTGTTTCCGTTGCCCGCCATCGTCATCAGGCCGTCGATAAAATCGGTGCGCTGCGGCGCGGGAGGAATTGGAATCGGAGTCCAACGCAGTTGATTGGGCGGAGTGGGCACCTCGTCAAATGGCGCGCTGCGCACGCTTCCCAAAGGCATCGGTTCGAACGGTTTATGCGCAACCGAGGGGCGCATCCGGTAAAGCCACGTACGCCGGTTAACTCCGCGCGGGGCAGTGAACGCAGTACCGCTTAATTGCTCGGTGTATAAACCGTGCTCCACTTTTTGCGGAGAATTTTGCCCGCGAGGCAACACACCTTCCACTGCCTCGCTGGCGAACTCATTTCCAAATCCTGACTGGTAGCGCAACTCGTTCGTTGCCTGGCCGTTGGATTTCATTTGAGTCGATCGCGAGTCAGCCGTCTCTGAGTTTGCCATTGCTTAAAGATTCCCTCGCCGCGCCTGTTCCATTTCAATCGATTCAAATAGCGCCTTGAAATTTCCCTTGCCAAATCCGCGGCTGCCTTTGCGCTGAATTACTTCGAAGAACACGGTGGGACGATCTTCTACCGGCTTCGAAAAAATCTGCAAGAGGTAGCCTTCCTCGTCGCGGTCAACGAGGATTCCGAGCGATCGCAGATCATCAAGCGATTCTTCCACCGGCCCGACCCGCGACGGCAGCGCGTCGTAATAAGAGTTTGGCACGCGCAGAAAATCGACTCCATTCCGTTGCAGCTTTCCGACTGTGTACAACACGTCCTTGCATTGCAGGGCCAGATGTTGCGCCCCTGGGCCGCCGTAGGCTTCGATGTATTCCTGAATCTGGCTCTTGTTGCGCGCCGCTGCTGGCTCGTTAATGGGAAATTTGACCGAGTGCGAATCGTCTGACATTACGATGCTCATCAACGCGCTGTACTCGGTAGAAATATCCTTGTCGTCAAATGTGATGTAACGATGAAATCCGAATACCTTCGTGTAATAGTCCGCCCAGAACTGCATCTTGCCGAGCTCAACATTTCCGACGATGTGATCGATGCGCAGAATTCCGCAATCGTCGCCCGCTATCGGCGCCTCAGTGAAACCCGGCAGGAATGGTCCTTTGTAATCCTTATAAGAAATCAGGGAGTGGATCGTGTCGCCATAAGTATGAACCGCCGCGCGTCGCACCGTTCCGTGCTCGTCCTTTACATCGTGCGGCTCTTCGGCAGGAAGGGCGCCGCGTTTCACCGCCTCGGTAAATGCCTGATCAGCGTCGGCTACTTCCAACGCAATATCGCGCACGCCATCGCCATGCTTGCGAATGTGTTCGGCTGCCTCGTCGTCGGGCGTCATGGGAGTGGTTAAAACAAAATTTGCTTTGCCTTGGCTCAGGGCATAAGAAGTGCGTTTGCGTTGTCCCGTTTCGAGGCCGCTATACGCAACCTGGGAAAAGCCGAATCCTTTGCGGTAGAAATAGGCCGCCTGGCGGGCGTTGCCAACAAAAAATTCAACATGATGTATGCGCTTGAGCTTGAGTGGATTCTCCATCCTCTATCTCTCCCGGAGTACATCTTCGCATATTTTGCTCTCAAAAGGCTTAGGCCGAACACCGTATAAATCCTGTATTTTCGCGGCATCAGCGGGTGTTCTACAATGCGCACGTGCGCATTTTGCTCGTCATAGCTTTGGCTTTCGCCGCATCCGATGATGCGTTGTGGTGGCAAGTCCAAAACACCGGTATCGATACGAATCTGCGCGGCGTCAGCGTCGCCTACGCGCCCGATGGAAAGTACAAGTTCGTGGTCTGGGCCTCCGGCACAAACGGAGTCATTGTGCGCTCGACGAACGAAGGCAGCACATGGAAGCAACTGGCGGTTGAGGGCGGGCGCGATCTTGATTTTCGGGATGTAGAAGCATTCGATTCGAACACCGCATACGTGATGTCGAGCGGTAACGGAGATAAGTCAAGGATATACAAGACCGAAAATGGCGGAGAGAGTTGGGAACTCCAATACTCCGACAAGCGGCCAGAATTTTTCTTGGATTCGCTTACTTGCGATTCGAAAACTCAGTGCCTCGCGCTAAGCGATCCGGTGGATGGCAAATTCGTAATCTTAAACACCGACAACGGACATCATTGGAAGGAATTGCCGCAAGACAAAATGCCCGCGGCCTTACCCAAAGAAGGCGCCTTCGCCGCCAGCGGAACATCGCTCGCGATCTGCGATCTCGGCGAGAACATTTACTTTGGCACGGGAGGAGCCGACGTCGCGCGAGTCTTTCACTCCGCTGACCACGGACGTTCCTGGACCGCAAGCGAAACTCCGATCGCCAGCGGCAACGCTTCGAGCGGAATTTTTAGCGTGGCTTGCGGAGGCTCTCTTGTAGTT
>PLBX01000502.1:0-19199 GCA_003135495.1 Acidobacteriaceae bacterium
GAATGACATTTCGCACAAACTCGGGAACCAACATAACCGGCATTCGCGGCGGGATTCTGTTTGTCAGGCAGCATTTTCCCGAACAATGCGGTCCGGGAAGCAAAGAAGACAAGCATCAGAGCCGCGAAGATTGCCGCAGCCCACGCAGCGCCATGTTGAACAGACTTCATGCGGAACCGGGTTCGAAGTTTCATCCCCGCTTTGCCTTCCATGCCGTTAGCTGCTGCTTGACCCATTGTGCGTTCTTTTCGGAGTGACACAACAGGCAGGCATTGGGGCTGTCCTCTTGCCCGAAACGCCGGGTCNNGTGGCACAGCAGGCAGGCATTGGGGCTGTCCTCCTCCCCGAATCGCTGTGTCATGTCAGCATTCGGAATGTCGTCGATCTGATGCGTGCGAGCGCGGAAAAGGACAGCATCCATGATGCGCGGCATGTGACAGGAGACGCAGCGGCTGGCTTCAGATTCGACGCGATGCTGAGTGTGCGACGCCAAGGCTGCGCTGCTCTGGAATTGAGCGTGACATCCCGTACACATCAAGTCCGGCTGATCGCGAAATTTTACGGAAGTCAGGTTGGAAGCCGCATCGTGTCCGTGCGGATCGTGACAGGTTCCGCAAGTCGCCTGCCCTTTCTTGAAACATTTCGATCGTTCCAGCGCTTCCACAATGAATGTGGTTTGACGGAAGCGGCCATCCTTGTAAAAACCGATTCGAGAGAACTCGCCGAACGGTATGCTTGGATTGTCGATATAAAACTCGCCCGAGCGCGAGTAGTTCAATTCACCAGATGAACCGGGCGTGCGGATCGCCGATTGCATATGACATTGGGCACAGACGCGCACGAAATCCCGGTTTCCCAACTCACGGAAATTTATCGGCGGATCAAGGGGCGGTTTCGGATAAAGTTCATTCGCGGCCATCTCCGCGACGTGCTGCGCTGATGGACCATGACACATTTCGCAGTCAATTCCGGGCTCTCTGAACTCCACATTGCTGACGTCGAAGCCACCGCCTCTCATGNNGGCTGGTGTGGCAGACGGCGCAAATGGCTTGGTAACTGGTCGCGGGGCCAAACTTCTCCCAAGCTCGCAGATTGGCTCGTTCGCTTCCCGGCGCATCGATGACCTTCCAGTAGTTGATCCACTGCTTGGTCAGCCTGCTGTACTGGATCGGAAAAACGTGGATCTCTCCATTGGGCAGTTTGGTTGCATAAGCTTGTTGGAACTTTGATCCGATCGTGTAATCCACAGGATACGTGTGCCACTCGCCGTCCGACTGCTTGATGACGAAATAGTGGCGTCCGTCGCGGATTACCATGCGGGCAAACGGCACGCGGTTCTGATGGCGAGAGACTACCACCTTGCCATTAAGGTATTCGGCGTCATCGCCCAAGAAGAATTCATTGTTGCTCTGGAAATCGCCGATGACGTTTTGCGGAGAATATGGACGCAGCATTTTCGACATCCCGGTTTCAGACCATGCGCGGTAGATGCTACCGTGGCAGCCCTGGCAGGACTCGGAGCCGACATACTCGGGTAAGGGACGACCCTCGTGGCGTTCGATCGAAAGCGTTTCTACGCTCTGATTCTCTGCCGAAGTTCTTTTCTCGCCGTCCGCGTGCTTCAGGAAACTTTCAAAAGTCTCGCCATGATCCAACTTGAGCATCTTGTAAATGGCTTGCAAATTCTCGAGCGCTTTCGGTGCAAGACTGTCCTTGCCTTCGTAAACTGAGACAAAGCTGTCCGCCGCTGGTCGCAACTCTCCAGCAGAGAGCTGAACCAACGCCAGCAAATACGTGATTTCAGAGTCGGGGGAATTCAACTCTCGCGCTTCCGCAAGGGAATACTCGCTGTCCTTCAGTAGGGCAGTGCGCCTTTCGCCCATCGGCGCATCGAGCGCCTGCCCCAGAAGCGCCCGGCCTTTGGCGAAGTTGGCAGTCGCTTTCAGCTTGCGTTTGAGCTCCGGCCAGTTCTCCGGCGCAACGGTAGCGGGCGCGGAAAACCGATCCAGACAATCGATTGCATCGTGAGCGTCAGAGATCGCCGCGTCGTTCAAATGTTGGCGCGCTTCTACATCGGCCACCGGTACCAGAAGCAACGGGTTCTCGGGCAAAAGCGCCAGCGATTCTCTGGCGAAATGCAGCCCCGAGTTGTAATCCTGCAGGTCGAAGCTGGCTCGGGCCGCCACGTCGTAAGCTTGGAAGAGAAAGGCAGATTGGGGAAATCGCGCCAGGAACAACATGGCTTGTTGGAGCCTCTCCGCAGGCGGGCCTTGTTTGAACAGCGCCGGAAAGGCCGCGCGTTCGGCGGCATCAGAGATCTCATCGGCTACCGTGGAGGACTTTCGGTTTTGGGTCGTGATATTCGCATCGATATCCTGACCCGCCAGATGCGCAACGGGGCAAACAAACAACGCGATTAACAAGAGCCGTCGGAACATTTGAGCGCACTCTAGACCAAAACACGCCCTCTAGGCAATGGACGGGGTGCTTCTTAGGCATTGGAGCAGAGCGTTCACAGGATCTTGATAGTGCAGTTGTCGATGAAATCCCAATCCCAGTCGACCCCAATCCCCGGGGCTTGAGGGGGATGAGCATAACCCTGCGCATCTATATCGATCGCGCGTTTCATGCCAAAGTCCATGTATGAGGTCGGGTAAAGCAGTTCCAAGAATTCACAATTGGAGATGGCGGCGCAGCAATGCAGATTCACAATCTCAAGGGCATGGTAGATCGTGGTGTGCAGCTCACAGCGCACTCCAAAGGATTCGGCCAAATGCGCCGTCTTCATCACCGGGGTGACCCCGCCCTTCCAGGAGACATCGGTTCTCACAATGTCGACGACGCCACCCGAGATGCACTCCGCAGTGGAGTAGTGCGAACCAGCGAGGACTTCGGTGCCGCAGATTGGAATATCGAGCTTGGCGGTGAGTTTCCTTAAGCCGTGGAAGTTGACGTCAGAAAGTGGCTCCTCCAGCCAGTAAAAATTCAATCGCTCAAGTGCACGACCAACACGCAGAGCCTCTTCGTAGGAGTAAGCCGCGACGGGATCCGCCATCAGCTTGAAGTCTGGGCCCACGGCGTCCCGGCAGGCGTGATACGCCTCTAGATCAAATTCCACTTTGCCGGGCGGGTGCAGTTTGTAAGCATGCCAGCCCCGTGCTTTCACTTCCAGCGCTTGCTTCGCATAATGTTCCGGCGAGGCCAGCACAAAGGAGCTGGCGTACACGGGAACCCTCTCGCGATAAGCCCCGAGGAGCTTGAACAATGGCAGGCTAGCAGCTTTACCTGCGATGTCCCAAAGGCAGATATCGAACGGTCCGTAGGAATAAATCGGAACGTGATTCCACCAGCGATCATGGGTGCGAAACTCCTGCCAGAGTTTCTCGCGAAACAACGGATCTTTGCCTTCGAAAAACGGCTTTAACGCGGTGGCAGCAATCGTCCCTGCCATCTCTGCGCCCCGGCCGGCAAAGCCAAAAGAGTGACCTGCGATGCCGGCATCGGTATTCATCGAGATGACCAGGAAATCGAAATTCGACTTGCCGCCAGCCCGCATTTCGCTGTCCGACATTGCCTCGCGAGTGTTTCGGCAAGCTCGCACCTCAATGGACTTGATGACCAATCTGGAATCCTCTGGAAGTTGTACGTTACGCCCTTCGGAACGTCGTGACTGTACTCAATGCGCCCTTAGCTGTCAAACGAACCGCGGTTCTTGCCAGTGCTCCACTTTATGAACCACAGAGTACACGAAGGGTAAGAAATCGGATTCTGTCGTGTTTTCTTAGTGTCCTTCGTGGTTAAATCAGCAACTTAACCGATTCCCTCCATCTCGGCGCTGATTTTCCTTGACCTATGGAGCGGTGATAGTTCATTTTCTTCACTCCCTCCTCTGCGCACGGTCTGTGGGCGTTCAGTGGATCAACCTGAGGAGAACTCTATGAGCGGAAACGTCGTATGGGGACTAGCAGTGGTCGTTCTTGCCGGAATTCTCCAAGGAAGCTTTGCTGCGCCCATGAAGCGGATGTCTGCATGGCGCTGGGAAAACAGCTGGCTGCTATTCGCCTTGTCAGGCCTGATCATTTTCCCCTGGATTATTAACTTTGCCACCGTGCCGAATGTGCTCGGAGTTTACTCGGGGGTCTCAACATCCACTCTCGTCAAAGTTGTTTCATTTGGGCTGCTCTGGGGCGCCGGAGCAACGCTCTTTGGCCTGGGCATTGCCCGGGTGGGATTGGCCTTGGGTTTCGCTCTCATCCTGGGCATTACAGCTTCGTTTGGTTCCCTGATCCCGATGGCGATTCTCCATCCGGAGGAACTTCTCCTGAAACGTGGGGTTGCCTTGATCGTCGGAAGCATCATCATGGTTCTGGGCCTAGTTTTTCTTGCGCTTGCCGGGCGGACTCGAGAGCACGATCTGGGAGGGGGCGGTGGCGCCCGTTCAGGCTTCACCGTCGGGCTGGTGATTTGCATCTTCTCCGGCATTTTTTCTTCGATGCTGAACTTCAGTTTTGTCTTCGGAGATGAACTGCGGCTGCATGCTCTACAGGCCGGGGCAAGCAACGCGATGGCCGCCAATCCGATTTGGGCGCTCACGGTGACAGGCGGTTTTGTTTCGAATTTCCTTTATTGCGTGTATCTGTTGAACAAGAACCGTACGTGGGCTGTGTTCCGCGAAGGCAACCCATATGCGTCCTGGCCGCTCGGCATTTTGATGGGGTTGTTGTGGTTCGGGGGAGTCGTCTTCTACGGAACGGGCGCCGCCTCCCTGGGTTCGTTGGGTAGCATCGTGGGCTGGCCCATCTTCATGACGCTCGACATTATCGTGGGTCTGTTCTGGGGCGCAATGTCGGGCGAATGGAAGGGGGCGAGTCGCCGGGCATTGGTTTACAACTGGGCTGGAATCGCAGTCCTGCTGGTGGCAATCGCGGTCATCTCCGCAGGCAACGCAACATAGTTTGTCTTAAGGGCTGGAGGCGCTATTTGGCGTTCCCGCCCCGCACCTCGATCCGCACCGAACTGACTCCGCAGGTCTTGCTCTTGTCAACACCGCCACCTTCCCGCACAACGTAATACTGGTTCGCGGGAAGATCGGAGAGAGTCTCGACCAATCCGCTAGGCCAGCGAATCACGACCTTCTCCGCCTTGGTGGACTTGCCCAGGCCGAAATGCAGCCGCAGATCGCTCTGCGAGATGAAGCCGTCCCCACTGCGCACTTCCTTCTCGTGCTTGTCACCGCCTTGTTCCAAGGTCACCACAGCGCCCACGGCTGCGCGATTCGATTTCACCCCAACCAGTTGCAAGCTGATCCAATTTCCAATCGGCGAAGTGTTGTAATAAAGCGACGGCTTCTCGTTCATATTGTTGACCAGAGCCTCTTCGTGACCATCGTTGAAGAGATCGCCGAGCGCCATGCCGCGAGCGGAGTGTGGTTCGCTCAGAACCGAGCCCGCTTCCGCAGTGATGTTGGCGAATGTCCCGTCGCGCAGGTTGTAGTACGCAACCTTCGGCTCACGATAGCTGGTACCTAACGCTTTGCCATCCACCTCGGGATACACGTGGCCATTACCAATCAGGATTCCGGGCCACCCACTGTTGTCGAAGTCGTAGAATTGAACTCCCCATCCCAGCCAGTTCTTGATCCTGCCCATGCCCGCGCTGTAGGTGACGTCGTCAAAGCTGTTGTCCCCGCGATTCAGGTAGAGCGTTGGAGTGTCGTCGCTGAAGTTGGTTTTAACGATGTCCTGATAGCCGCTGTGAGTAAAGTCGTCGGCGGAAAGTCCCATGCCTGCCTGCTCGGATCCGTCCTCGTTGTATGCCACTCCGGCCTTTTTCCCAATGTCGGTGAACGTTCCGTCATGGTTGTTGTGATACAGAATGCTGGCCGTAGAGTCGCAGGCAACGTAAATATCCGGCCACCCATCATGGTCGAAATCCGCGGTCAGCGAGGTGAGTCCGTAACATCCCGTTGTATTGAGAATGCCGGACTTCTGCGAGACGTCGGTGAACGTACCGTCGCCGTTGTTGTGATAAATGGCGTTCACGCCCGGCTTGAGCCCCCGTGGCCCGCACATGACGTTGATCCCTTTCCACTGGCACCAGGGCCCGTCTCCTGGTTGCGGCACAGAGTCGTAACTGAAGTCCACGTAGCGCACTACGAGAATATCGACTTTCCCGTCGCGGTCGTAATCGACAAAACTGCAACCGGTGCTCCACTCGTCCCGAGAGGCCTTGAGCCCAGCTTTGGCAGTCACGTCGCTAAACGTGCCGTTCCCGTTGTTTCGATACAGCACGTTTTGTCCCCAGTAAGTGACAAACAAATCGAGATAGCCGTCGTTGTCGTAGTCGCCGACGCACGCGCCTTGTCCCCAGCCTGAGCGCGCCAGTCCGGCCTGCGATGTTACATCTGTAAATGTCCCATCGTGGTTGTTGTGATATAGGTGCCCCGTAGGGGCCTTATCTTTTGGGAATCCCTCTACGGTCGAACCGTTGGGAAGGTAAATGTCAGGCCATCCGTCGTTATCGTAATCGAAAATGACGGCGCCGTTACCAGTGGTCTCAATGATGAATTCTTTGTGAGTGTCGCCGCCGTATACGTTGAGCGCGCTCAGTCCCGCTTGCTGGGCAATGTCCTCGAGGTGAACTTCGCCCGGCTTGACTTTCGGTGTCGCCGGTTTGGTGGGCTGCGTTGCCTGGGCTGCAAGCCAGCTTGCTAGCAGTGAAAGCACGGCGAGAAGCAGAACGGATCGGGACCTTTTGACTCCTGTGAGCTGGATCACCCAGACATCTTAAAGCAGAAATCGCAACTCTTCTCCACAGTCTCATCTCGCCGGATGGGAGCTAACCGTATCGGTGGTTATGGGCTGCCATGCAACCACCGTCTGCCGTGACTCGCCAAGCTGGTCGATCCCCAATCCAACGACATCGCCTGCCTTCAGGTACTGTGGCGGCTTCATGCCCAATCCGACTCCAGCCGGTGTTCCGGTGCTGATGACATCGCCGGGCAGCAACGTCATGAATTGGCTGACGTAGCTGACGAGAGTGGGTACATCAAAAATCATCTCGCGAGTGGAACTGCGTTGCCGGCAAACGCCGTTAACCTTCAGCCACATTCCCAACTGGCTCGTGTCCGGAATCTCGTCACGTGTCGCCAGGAACGGTCCTAGCGGCGCAAACGTGTCTGCGCTCTTTCCCTTGACCCATTGCCCGCCACGTTCCAGTTGAAACACGCGCTCGGAATAATCGTTGTGCAGAACGTAGCCGGCCACATGTTCGAGCGCATCCTCCCGCTCGATATAGCTGCCCTTCCTGCCGATCACGACAGCTAACTCGACCTCCCAATCCACTTCCCGCCCATTCTTCGGAATGACCAGATCATCGTTCGGCCCGACGAGTGAGGTGGTAGCTTTGAAAAATATGACTGGCTCTTTCGGGATCTCCATCTTGCTTTCTTTGGCGTGATCGCGAAAGTTCACCCCAATGCAGACGATCTTGCTGGGACGGGAGATCGGTGATCCCAGCCGGACAGATTGCGCAACTCGCGGCGCGGAAGCGGCGTTCTCCTTCAACCAATGCTTGAGTCGGGGGAGTCCGTCGTTTGAGAAGAACGCTTCGTCATAGTCCGATACGAAGCTGGAAACATCCAGACGCCTGGCGTCCTCCGTGATAAGCCCTGGATTCTCTCTGCCTGGCTCGCCAAATCGGATCAGCTTCATCTTTTGTTTCTCCGTCGCCTGTAACGCCGATGCGCGTCACAAATTGTTACCGAGTCCCTTCCCTTGAAAAGGCTGGATCGTAATCGAAGAAACTCGCGAGTGCAAGCCCAGGACGAAAGTTTTTTGAGGTTGCATGACAAAAAGTTTCAAAAGCTAAAATATCTTCCCCGTTAACGCACGAGGAAACACAAAATAGTTTGGCCCGCCGCGGTAGTTGCTGCTAGAGTTTGCGGTGGCACATGCGGTTAGACCATTGGCCGTTCACAACTGCGGACATCGAGAAAACTCTGGCGACGGGTGCACACGGGCCGCGAAGATTGATTGTTGTTCTTGATCTCGAACGCAAGTAAATCTGTCATTCCAAATTAGCGATCACGATAAGGGGATTCGAAATGCCTGACATCTTTCCGCACCTCGATTACAAACCCAAATTGCCGCAGCGCATGGACCACGGAATCGGCATTGTCGGCACCGGAGGGATCGTGAACTACGCGCATCTGCCCGCCTACAAGAAGGCTGGATTCAAAGTTGTCGGCATCACGGACCGGAATCGGGAGCAGGCGGAGCGTACCGCCAAAGAACACGGAATCGGAAAAGTCTATGCCAGCCTCGATGAGCTGCTGCGTCAGCCGGAGATCGAGATCGTCGACATAGCCGTTTATCCCGCTGAGCAGGTCGCCATCGTCGAACAGGCCGCGGCCGCCGGCAAACATCTGCTGTGCCAGAAGCCTTTGTCCGATGAGTATCCAAAAGCAGTTCGCAGCGTCGAACTCGCAGAACGCGCGAAGGTGAAGATTGCTGTCAACCAGCAGATGCGCTGGGACGCCGGCATCCGTTGCACTCGCCTCCTGATGGATGACGGCTGGCTTGGCACTCCCACATACGCCGCTATCCAGGTCCACTGCAAAACCGATTGGAGTCTCTGGCCCTGGATTTATCAGGGCAAACACGTGGAGATCATGTTCCACAGCATACATTACATCGATTCGCTTCGTTATCTGCTGGGCGACCCAGCCTACGTTTTCACCAGCGGGAGTCGAGCTCCCGGCGAAACCACGCAAGCCGAAACCAAAACTCTGACCACCTGGGAGTACACGTCCGGCCTGCAGGTGCTGATCGATGTTTGCCACACCACCTGGCAGGACGACGCCTACGCCATCTTTCGCTTCGAAGGCACGGAAGGGGTGATCAAGGGAACCATCGGATTGATGTACAACTATCCCACCGGCCGACCCGACACCTTGGAATTTATGTCCAAGCGTAACCCCGGCTATTGGTTCGCCGCTCGCCTCGACAGCATGTGGATTCCAGATGCGTTTGCGGGTCCGATGGCGTCGCTCATGCGCTCCATCGAGAACGGCTCTGAACCGGAGACCAGCGGACGTGACAACCTGCGCACTTTGCAAGTTGTATTTGCCCAGTACCGTTCGATCGCGGAGAAGCGCGCTGTCCGCCCGGAAGAGATCAGCGCGTGACCGGCCGCACACCTTTCAGGTCGGAGGAGGAACCCGGCGCCTGCGGGGTTACATAAACACCGTTTTCTATGCGAGCGGGATTCACGAAATGCGGCTGCAGATGCGGGATGCACTCGAGGAATACCGCTTCGTGTCCCATGGCAATGTGATTGAACAGAACCAGATGCTGGTGAATCTGTCCCATGTCACCCACGTGAGGAACGACCCGCAGGCCGAACTTTCGCGCCAGCAGGCTTACCGTGAGAAACTCGGAAATTCCCGCAACCCGCGTGCAGTCCACCTGCACAATCTGCACTGCCTCCGCCTGCATAAAGTTCTTAAACATGATTCGGTTCGGAACGTGCTCGCCCAGCGCAATAGGGATGGGCTTGATCGCTTCGGCGAGCCTGCGGTGCGCTCGAATATCGTCTGGATGCGTAGGTTCTTCTACGAAGTAAGGGGACATGTCCCGAAGCTTCTGGCACATCGCCAGTGCACTTGGAAGTGACCACTGCTGGTTAGCGTCTAGCATGATCAGCGCATTTGCGCCGGCGAGTTCGCGCAGCATGAAGGCGCGCCGCACGTCGCGCTGGCCATCACGGGATCCGACCTTTAGCTTGAAAGCGTGAAATCCTTTTTCCATGGCCTGTCGCGCCAGATCCTTCACCTGATTGTCTTCGTATTGGAACCAGCCGACAGAAGTATCGTATCCGGGATACCCGCTCGGTAAGATGCCTTCCCGCTGTTGCCGAGAACTCACGTGGTTACGGAGGGTCATTTCGGCCTCATCCCGGGTGAGCACGTCTTCGAGATAGCTCAAGTCGAGCAGGTCAACGACCTTACTTGCATCAAGATCCAGAAGCAGTCGCCACAGGGGTACGTTGCGGCTCTTGGCCCACAAATCGAAACAGGCGTTGGTGAGCGAGGCGAGCGCCAGGTGAACCACACCTTTGTGAGGACCCAGCCAGCGAAGCTGAGGATGTTGCGCAAGTTTCTGTGCGACCGCGCCGAAATTGGCCATCAGCTCTTCAATTTCCCGGCCAATCAGTTCCTTACCGAGCCATTCAATCGCTTCACACACCAGCTGGTTGCCCAGGCCAAGCGTAAGCACGATACCGGTGCCGAAGACCTTTTCGTCGCAGCCGAACAGGGCAGTGGCAAATGCGTACTCGGCTCCCGAGTGTACTGCGTCGCTGCCCGCGCCTTGCTCCAGAGGGAAGCGCACGTCGCGTGTTTCCAGTGAGGTAATCCGATGTTCTGTCATGTCAATTACTGCGAGGGTGAATCGCCTCGGTTCTCACAAACTATAGCCACCTTTCAAAGGCATCGAATATAGTAGAGGAGCTTTGGAGAGTGCAACTGCCACTCTCGTTATCAGTGCGGGGTGAACACTCGAACCCGCAAACTGATCGTGAAAGGATGATGACATGAAGCGCTACGGTTCTGTGATCAGAGTAAGGCCGGAGTCTCTTGAAGCTTACAAGAAATACCACGCGGCAGTGTGGCCGGAAGTGCTCGCCATGATCCGGCGTTGCAACATTCGGAACTATTCCATCTATCTAAAAGACGACCTCCTCTTCGGATACTTCGAATATCACGGTACGGACTACGCGGGGGACATGGCGAAAATGGCGGCGGATCCCAAAACCCAGCAATGGTGGGCCATTATGATGCCGATGCAGAAGCCCCTGGAAACACGTGCCCCAGGCGAGTGGTGGGCCGATATGGAAGAGGTTTTTCATTGCGACTGATTTCACCGCGACGGATTTGACACCTTCCTGACGTTGCGGTTACAGTTTTCGCCCGGTCAACTGACTATGCAGATTGTGGACACACACCAGCACCTCTGGGATTCGGACCTCTTCCGCTATAGCTGGCTCGCATCCGTGCCGTCGTTGAACCACTCCTTCCGGATGCCCGACTATCTCGCGGCTGCCAAAGGGCTGAACGTGGTGAAGTCGGTGCACCTGGAGGCCGACGTCGACGAACGCTACATGCTCGACGAAACCCGGCATCTACTCGCGCTTGCCGATCAGCCCGACAATCCCCTCGAAGGCATCGTGGCCTGCGGTCGACCCGAGAGCGAGGATTTCAAATCCTATCTGAACAAGATCGTAAGTCATCCCAGGGTAAAGGGAATTCGTCGTGTACTACACACTCAACCGGACGAAGTTGGCCAGGGAGTGACCTTCATCAAGAACGTGGCTGCACTCTCGGGCTACGGCCTTTCGTTCGACATCTGTGTTCTGGCTCGGCAACTTCCCATCGCGATCAAATTAGTCTCCAAATGCCCGGATGTAGGTTTCATTCTTGACCACTGTGGGGTACCGCAAGTTAAGGAAAAAAATCTCGATCCATGGCGCTCTCACATCACGGAGATTGCCAAGTTTCCGAATGTCTCTTGCAAGATCTCTGGTCTCGTGGCTTACGCGGATCCCAAGAGATGGACTACGGAAGACCTGCGGCCTTTCGTCGAACACGCGATCGCCAGCTTCGGCTGGGACCGCGTGCTCTTCGGGAGTGACTGGCCGGTCTGTACGCTCTCGGCCAGCTATCAACAGTGGGTCGAGACGTTACAGGCAATCACGCAAGGAGCAGGCGAGGTCAATCAGAGAAAGCTGTTCTACGACAACGCCGTCCGCGTATACCGGTTGACCTAGAGCCCAAACTCCCTCTGAATAGTCTCGGTGTGTTGTCCCACCCTGGGAGCGAGTCGCTCGCTCGTCAGCAGACCTCCATCCAGGCGAATCGGAAGGCGAGTGGTGAGAACCTCTATCCCTCGGCCATCCCGGAGGGTTTGCACCATGGCGAGTTGCTCGAACGCCTCACTTGCGCAGAGCTTAGGCCAATCCAGAACTTCTGCGCACCATATGTCGGCAGCATTCAGAATCTCGAGCCAATGTTCGGTCGTGTGCTCTTTGAGACGCTTGGCGATGATCTGCTTGATCTCATCGCGACGGCGAAAGCCGTCGGCCGGGTTCGAAATTTCCTGGAGTGCAGGCAAATCGAGCAACTTGCCCAGTGTTGGAAGATGCGTCATGGCCAGCGCCAAGTAACCGTTTGCCGTGTCGTAAACTCCATAAGGAGCCGCCAGGTAGGCGTGCGCATTGCGGAATGCACTCCTCCGCGGCGGCCGTTGCCCGTCATTCAAGTGCGTGGTGAGCACTTCAAATTGGAAATCCAGTAAGGCCTCAATCAGGCTGGTTTCCACCAATCCACCTCGGTTGGTCACGCCGCGTCGCACGAGACAGGCCAGAATTCCCTCGCAGAGGTTGTGTCCCGCCAGCATGTCGGCGATGGCCAGAGCCATCGGCGTAGGAGGATCTCCTTCGTTGCCGCTCAGCCACATGATCCCGGAGCGCGCCTGCGCCAGCAGGTCCTGCCCAGGTCGATCGCGCCACGCTTCAGCATTTCCATATCCCGACACGATTCCGTACACCAAACGGCTGTTGATCTGCGACACCTTGTGGTAGCCGAATCCCAGCCGTTCCATCACTCCCGGGCGGAAGTTCTGCACCATCACATCGGCCCGCGCAATTAACTGACGCAGTTTATCCAGGTCAGAGGGATTCTTCAGATCTGCCGCGTAGCTCTCTTTGTTGCGATTGATGGCGTGGAACAGCGTGTTCTCGCCATGCACATCGGTGTCACTCAAGTAAATCGTGCGGCCCAGGTCTCCGGCCCCGGGTCGCTCGATCTTGATCACGCGGGCGCCCATGTCCGCCAGCCGAAGTGTGGCCAGCGAACCGGAAAGGAACTGGCTGAAGTCGAGTACCAGAATGCCGTGGAGAGGTCTCTCTGACCTCTCATCGTTACGAGCTGTGGAAGTAGTCACGGAAAGCTCCTGACTTGCGGCCAACGCCGGTCATCCCGAACTCCCGGAAGTGGGATGCTTTTGACTCAGCCACAGTGAGATCACTAATTCTACCCATAAAATAATGTTTTCATTAGAAAAATTATCTAGTAGGCTAAGGGACGTTTCGCATTATGACCACCCGACGCGTGCTCCCAATTCGGCGGCAGGTGACTTCGCGGAGAATCCGCTACGCAGCTCCAGCCCTTGACAAAGGCCTGGACATCCTGGAACTCCTTGCTTCGGTCTCAGAGGCCCTGACCCATAGTGAAATCGCCAGCCGTCTCGGCCGCACGATCAACGAGGTGTTCCGCATGTTGGTGTGTCTTGACGAACGGGGCTACATCTCCCGGACAGGCCCGGATGAGCGATACCAACTCACGCTGAAGCTGTTTGAAATTATCCACCACCATCATCCGCTGCAACGGTTAGTCACTCAGGCGCGCCCGCTGGTGCAGCGGGTCGCAAGCGACACCGGCCAATCCTGCCATCTGGCAATGCTCAACAATGCTGAGGTGGTCGTTGTAGCGCAGTTCGACGCGCCGGGGAACATGGGTTTCTCGGTCCGACTAGGAGCAAATGTTGACCTCTTGAACACAGCTTCCGGGCACGTGATTCTGGCTTTTCAAAGCGATGAAGTTCGTGCCCGTGCGCTGGGAGCGTGGCGTCTCCGCTCCAGAAAACCAATCCCGGCTGGTCTCTACCGCCACCTGGACCAGATTCGCCGGCGCGGCTACGAGGAACTGGCTAGCTATCAGGTTCACGGAGTGGTGAACATAAGTTACCCAGTATTGAATCAGCACGGAGAAGCAATCGCGGCAATGACAGTTCCTTTTCTTGCGCGCATCGGAGACAGCGTGGGTCCACCGCAGGTCAAGGAGGCGTTGAATCGGGCGTCCCGCGCAGTTTCCTTGGCCATAGGTAGTAAGAGGCCGGAACTCTCTTCCGGTGCGGTGCAGACATGACGCGAACTGAGTATTTCGAAGATTATGTTGTCGGCGCGCAGCGAGTTACTCCTGGACGCACGATTACGGAGACCGATGTTGTCATTCATGCGGGGCACACAGGAGACTACTTCCCGCATCACGTAGACGCGGAGTTTGCCCGTCAGACTTCCTTCGGTCAGCGTATTGCCCACGGCACCATGACCTTTGCCATTGGCATCGGCCTCACGGCGAGTCAAATCAATCCCGTCGCCTTCACCTACGGGTATGACAAATTGCGCTTTCCCAAGCCCGTTTTCATCGGAGACACGCTGCGGACTCGCGTCACCGTCAAGGAAAAGCAGGAAGACCCGAAGCGGAAAGGGATGGGTCGCATCGTGGAAGCTTGTGAAGTGCTGAACCAGCGCGATGAAGTGGTCTTGTATTGCGAGCACATCTTGCTGGCCGAGAAGCGGCCGGCCGCTTGACAGGCCTGAAAAGACTCTTCTCAAGTAGGGAGGTTAATGTGGGGATTATTCTCAAAGGGCTCACCTGGGATCATCCCCGTGGCTATGCCCCCTTGCTCGGAGGAGTTTCCGAATACGAAAAGCAGCATCCTGGAATCAGTGTCCATTGGGATCGCCGAACTTTGCGGGAGTTTGGCGAAGCCCCCGTCGAACGATATCTGGATCGTTACGATCTCCTCATCGTGGATCACCCGTTCGTCGGCTTCGCGGCTGCGCACGGAGCATTGGTTGACCTCGCTTCTTCCATAAGCGAAGCTGATAAACATCGTTTTGCGGCAGACTCTGTGGGTCCTTCCTGGGAATCCTACCGGTACGGCGGCGGCCTTTGGGCGCTCCCCATTGATGCCGCAACGCAAGTCGCATCGTACCGCCCCGATCTGTTACTCGCGCTATCTCCCGCTGTTCCTGACACCCTCGACGGTGTTTTGGAATTAGGAAAGAAAGCGCGCAAAGCGGGGAAATGTATCGTGGTGCCTGCGTGTCCAACGGATGCGATTAGTCTCTTCTTCACGCTGAGCGCAAATCTCGGATACCCCATCCCTGAAGATCGTGAACTTTTCGTCGACGACTCCGTTGCCACGGAGGTGCTTGATCGACTTCACGCGCTTATCGCACTTGCCCATCCCAAGTCTCTGGAGTGGAATCCGATTCAAGTTTACGATTTCATGATTAGCAGTTCCGACGCGGTCTATTGTCCGTACGGTTTCGGGTACTCCAACTACTCGCGAGTTGGCAACTCGGTGCGATTGAAGTTTACGAATGCTCCGGCCGCCGGCCAGCGCGGATGTGCCGGGACGATGCTGGGGGGAACGGGAGTGGCAATCAGCAAGCAGAGTGCGCATCCATCGGAAGCCATCGCCTATGCCAAGTGGCTGGTCGGCCCTGAACACCAGCGCGGTACTTATTTCCGCGAAGGCGGGCAGCCTGCCAGCTTGGCCGCATGGACCGACTCGTCGGTCAACGCCACAGCCGACGGCTTCTTTTCCGGCACTCTGCAAACCTTGCAGACTGCCTACCTGCGGCCTCGCTTTGACGGATTTGTTCGTTTCTTTGAAGCCGCAGGAATCGAGATCAATCACTGCTTGCGCGGAGAAGTGAAGGATGCGGCCTTGATCCGATGGCTTAACGACCGCTACGCCACACAGCGAGTTGCCGCACGCCAAATCGCATGACGACAAAAGAGGAACCCTGTGAAGAATCCAAATCCTGATCCCGTCCAGCACAAAGAAATTTCCATCTGGAATGCCGAAGAATGGCTCTACGAGGATTTTGAGCTGGGCAAACGTGCACGTTCGATTCGCCGCACGATTTCCGAAGGCGAAAGCATGTTGTTCAATGCGATGGTTCTCGACATGCATCCCTACGTGGCCGATGATGTCTTTGCCAAAGAAGAAGGAATTTTCGGGAAGCGCCTGGTAGCGGGTGCTATGGTATTCAGCCTGGGCCTGGGGCTGATGGCGCATAACAACATTCACACCTTTAGCTACGGATATGACAAGTTGCGCTTCATTAAACCGGTTTTCGTGGGCGACACGATTTACACTATTCGCACGCAGCTTGAAAAATGGCCCAGATACCCCGAAATGGGGATGGTGAAGGTCTCGTACGAAGTTTTCAAAATGCCGGGAGAACTGGTTCTCTATTGCGAACACTTGCAGACTGTGAAGTATCGCGACCCGGCGAAGTTCAAGGACCAACTGCGGCAAAAGTAAGCCGAAACGCCGATGACGCCAACAATCTCACTCGCCGACAGGCTGGAAGGCTGCTACTCCGGAGCCGTTTATGACGTGCTGCGGGCGAAGGGCTATGTCCAGCAGACGCTCCCACAATACCTTCGACCACTGAATCTGCAACACAAACTCGCTGGTCCTGTTTTCACCATCCAGGGCAAGCGTGACGATTCTTTGGATGCCCATCAGAGTCTGCTTAAGTGGTGTAAGCTCTTGTCGAATGCGCCCGCGAACACTGTCCTCGTCTGCCAGCCAAACGACCATACCCTCGCTCACATGGGAGAGTTGTCGTCGGAAACGCTCGTGTACAAGAAGGTGCTAGGCTATATCGTCGATGGCGGCTGCCGGGACTCGGCATTCATCGAAAATCTGGGATTCCCGGTATTCTGCAAGTACTTCACTCCGGTGGACGTGGTTGCCAAGTGGGCAGCGACCGCTTTTGGGGAACCGGTCCAGATCGGTGAAGTGACGATTCATACGGGTGATTACGTACTTGGGGATCGCGACGGAATCGTAATCATACCGGGCGCGATCACCGAGGAAGTTGTGCAGCAGACGGAAGAAGTCTTACGTACGGAGAACCTGGTGCGCAAAGCAATTCTGCAAGGGGTTGATCCCGTCGCGGCTTACTTGCAGTACGGAAAGTTCTGATGCAAGCCGAGGGAACATCTCGAAAGTTGTTGCGGATCCACCGCGATGATAACGTTTTGATTGTCGTGACCCCGATCAAACCGGGAGACCGTGACCTGATTGACGGCCTGGAAGTCGTGTTCGCCCAAGATGTCGCGATTGGACACAAAGTCGCAGCGCGATCCATTAAACCCGGGGAGAAAGTGTACAAGTGTGGAGTGCCCATCGGGTCTGCGAAAGAAGCGATTCCGGTAGGAACTCACATTCATCTGCACAATTTGAAAAGCGACTACATCGCAACCTACACACTGGAGAAAGATCGTGTCTTCGTCAAGTAATTCGCCCTCACTGCAGGGTTTTCTCCGCAGTGACGGAAGAAAAGGAATCCGGAACTGCATCGTTGTCGCCTATCTCGTGGAGTGTGCACACCACGTAGCGCGCGAGATCGTGGATGCTTTCAAAGGCCAACCCGTTCACCTGATCGGCTTCGGCGGCTGCTACCCAAATGCGTATGCAGACCGCATGATGAATATGTTGTGCACGCATCCCAACGTTGGGGGAGTACTATTGCTCTCGCTGGGGTGCGAAAGCTTCAATCGCCACCGGCTCGAGCAAAACATCGAGAAGACCGGCCGGCCGGTGGGGACGGTCGTAATCCAGCAAACCGGTGGCACCCGGAAATCCATCGAAGCCGGCAAGGCCTTGGTAGAACAAGCGCTGAAGCAGATCGAGGCGGTGCCCAGAGTTCCGCTGCGGTTGAACGAACTGGTTGTTGGAACAGTGTGTGGGGGCTCGGACGCCACCAGTGGAATCACCGCCAATCCGGCCGTGGGACGCGCATTCGACCTGCTGGTTGAACAAGGCGCGGCGACCATCTTTGAAGAAACCGGGGAAATGATCGGACTCGAGGAGGTCATGTCTTCGCGTGCCGTGACGCCGGAACTAGGCGAGGAACTGAAGAAATCTGTCGAGAAGGCGGCTTACTACTACAGGGTCATGGGCCATGCCAGCTTCGCTCCGGGAAATGCCGAGGGCGGGCTGACTACGATCGAAGAGAAATCCATCGGCGCGTATTGCAAAAGCGGAGATTCGGAAATCTCCGGGTTGATCAAGCCGGGTGATGTCCCGCGCAAGGGCGGTTTGTATCTGCTGGATGTTGTGCCGGACGGTGAACCCCGTTTCGGTTTTCCCAATATCAACGATAACGCAGAGATCGCAGAGTTGATCGCCTGCGGCTCCCACGTGATTCTCTTCACGACTGGGCGCGGCTCCGTCGTCGGCTCGGCGATTTCTCCCGTCATTAAAGTTTGCGCCAATCCCGAAACCTACGACCGCATGAGCGATGACATGGATGTTAACGCCGGAAGAATTCTGCGTCTGGAAGCTAGCGTGGACGAGGTCGGTAAAGAGATCTATGGCAAGGTGTTGGAAATCGCTTCGGGTGTGCAAACCTGCTCCGAGAGCCTCGGACACCAGGAATTCGTGCTGACGTACAAGTCTTTCGAGCCCATCGGACCGCATTGCTTGCCGACGTGAGGTAATCAGCGGGCAAGTACCGCAATGCTGTGGAACTTTTTACCCGTCGGATCAGTTCCGCTCGCGGCGAGCTCCAGGCGTTTACAAAGTCAAGCCGCTTTCGCCCCATCATCGATTTGTGATCGTTTTCCATTCGCCGGATACCGTCTCTGAAACCGGACTGCTCTGAAGCCCTCCGGAGAAAAAAGGCGCAAAGCTCGTCCGCAGCATTAAGCCGGATACTTTCTCCGGTTCGGTTTTAGGGCAAAAGTAGCGAAATTGCGCCGATTTCCAGCAATTTCCAGTGAAATCCAGGAAGATTTCTCTGCACTTCAGACTGCATGGCGGAGCAGGCAGTCTGGCGCTAACCTTTCTCTTGCCAAATTCCCTGCTAACAGGGAATTTAACAGGGAATTTTGAAAATTTTGGCCTATAAAACCGCACTGTTTATCTCTAAGTCGCACATTTTAGAGGAGAAATGTCTTTTGAAGCGCAAATCGGAACAGGGAATTAACAGGGACGTATCAGGGAATTCATTTCCCTGATCAGGGAACTTTTGTAGGAGAGGTTGAAACCCCGTAAAGAATTCTCAGCGGAGTGACTGTTTGGCAAACTATAGTACCCAGGCACGCCACGACTGCTAGTCAGAGAGCTGGATTGCAGCCGTTAAACCCTGGAGGGCGTGTCGCGAAGAAAAAACCTGACACCGCGTCAAAGCCGGAGGATTTACTGCAGACGGGTTTCACGGGCAAGCCGTTTCGATTGGTCGGGGAACCCAAACTGAGCGCGTTGCTCGATCCAGCTCAAAGGAATGTGGGCGCACAGTTTTTTGAAACTCAGATCGCGAGGCTGACG
>PLBX01000502.1:19207-20012 GCA_003135495.1 Acidobacteriaceae bacterium
TGCGGGCTCGCGCAACCGCTTTCATCAACGACGGATTCGGCTGATGAGAGGGCGCTCCGCCCGAGTTCGGAGGAACCACCAGATGAACTTCACCGCCTGAGCGCTTCAGCTTCGCTTCGATTGTTAAGCAGATCAGGTCGTCGGGATGAATTGCCTTGTATGGACGATCGAGGTTGGCGAGAACGAAGTCGTCGCCCTTCTCCAATACTTGACGGAGGTCTGCTCGACTGATCAGGACCTCGATATTGTTCTCCTGGATAATGATGCGCCGGAGGAAAGATGCTAGGAGATCGCGGAGTTCTTCAGAGCGGAACGACGGCCACCGTAAAGCAAGCTTCTTCGCCGCAGCGACCAGTTGTCCACTAGCAGCAGGACTCTCGGCGGCTGCGCCAAGTCTGTCGAACACTTCAGCGTCAGATTTCAGGAACGAGAGTAGCTTCTCAGTGACGCGGTTTTCAATCTCGCGCGCTGGCAGACGAATCGGACCATTGAATTTCGTAGCAGGGTTCTTGATGGCAAGTTGCGAAACATAATAACGGTATCTCCGGCGCTTCTTGAAAGTGAAGGACGGCGTGAAGCGATTGCCCGTCCCATCGACCAGCAAACCTGTCAGCAGGCTCGACGACCGCTCTCGGATATGGTNNACAATGCCTTGGTGCTCTCCGGCATACCACTGATCGCGATGGCGGATTTCACCGATGTAGAGGCGGTTCTGCAGGAGATCGTACAGTGCGCCTCGTGCGAAAGCATTTCCTCCGAGCCGAATTCCAGCTTTGGTAATCCAGACTTTGCTTCTGATTTTCTC
>PLBX01000368.1 GCA_003135495.1 Acidobacteriaceae bacterium
GATTTCACCGGCATCGAGCAGCACGACCACGAAGATGTCATCCTCGTCATGATGGAGGCATTCGAGCAGCCCTTTCACGGGATTCGCTTCGCTATTCCGGACGGTGGTTACTACGAAACCGCAGACACGCTGTCATGGGGCGTCAATCCCACCTATGCTCATGACTGGAACATGAGTGGTAACAGCGAAGTCAAGCTGCAGATCAGTCGGCGCGAAACGCCAACGCTGCCGACAGAGGCCCGACCACAAATGTACCAGAGCTATTTCAGGGTTTTGCCTTTCGCGCCGGCGGAAATCGCATGCCTGACGCTGCCCGAAATTCTAGCCGAGAAAATACGCGCCTGCTATCAGCGCAATAAGGCNNGACATCTACGATCTCGGCATGTTTGCCACGCGGCCGCTCGATCAGGCGCTCATCCGCCGCCTTGTCGTGTTGAAACTCTGGCAGGCGCGGGGTACTTTCGATCCGGCGCGTCTGATGCAGAAATTCGAGGATGGCAGGGCCTTCGACTGGGACGATCTGGGACAGCTCCTGCGTCGCACTATCATCATCGACCGTAACCGAATCACAGCCGATTGCGTTCGGAGTTTTGGATTTCTCGCAGACCTGACCGACGACGAGCGGGTGCTGGTCAACGATCCCCATCAGCGAGAGCGGGCGCTGTGGGAACGCTTAAGCGCGGTTGGATAGCCTCATTCAGAGATACATCTTATAGGTGGTCGCAGTACAACTACACCGTTGAGGAAAGGAGGAATGAGCGGATGTACGAATTGCCGAGAACCATCCCAGACGTGCAGATGCTGCTGGCGTTGGCGCCCGAAGATCTGGCGGCAACGATGCTCTTCCTTTTGAAGAAGAGGACCGAAGCAAAATTTCATACGGGCAACCTGCAAAGAGAGCTATGGGGACATTTCACGTCCGGTCAGCCGCAGTACCCGCGCCAGCACGAAAACGAAATAAACCTCGCTATGGCGGAGGCATGGGCATGGCTCCAGGTGCAGGGACTCATCGTCTGGGACATGGAGAATGGACAGTATGGGTGGCTGCAACTGAGCCGCCGCGCGCGCGGGATGGAAAGCGAAGCGGATTTTAGAAGCTTCAAGGTCGCCAACCTTCTGCCCAAGGAAATTCTCCATGCGAAGATTGCCGATCCCGTCTGGCGTGCGTTCATGCGGGGTGAATTCGACGTAGCGGCTTTTCAGGCCATGAAGGCAGTGGAGGTTTCCGTGCGGGCGGCAGCCGGGCTCGGCGACAATCTGATCGGGGTCAAACTGATGCGTGAAGCCTTTGCACCGGAAGCGGGGCCGCTGACAGACATGAACGCCGAAGGCGGCGAAAGGGTAGGGCGGATGGAGCTGTTTGCCGGAGCGATAGCGTCTTACAAGAATCCGCACTCCCACCGGGACGTGAACCTCGATAGCCCGTCTGAAGCCATCGAGATTATCCTCCTTGCGAATCATCTCCTGCGCATTGTGGACGCTCGCGCCAAAGCGAGGACGGCTGGGTAGCGTCGGCACGATCAAGTTGGATCTTCCCTTTTCATTGAGATTCACTGGCGGACGATTCAATTGCACTAAACGGAGGCTCAGTTCTCCAGTGAAGAGCCTTCTGAGACCGACTGCAATTCGCGAGAGATGTCTGCGTGATGCTGGCCAAGGTAGCGTGCAACACGGGCATTTCCGAGCAACTTCGCGAGGTAGCCGCGCGCCAGGACTAGATTCAGAACCTGATTTCCATGAGATTCCTCAAGCAGCCCTAAATCGCGTTGTAAGACGTCCATCTCTTTTTCCATTTTCGCGACCTGTTCCGGAGTCAGGCCCTCAACCACTTTGTGTTTGTCAGGATCGACAAGCATGTCGGAGCGGGTAGCTGCCAGCAGAGCTTTTGCGTAGGGCACCGAGAAGTTTCCCGTCGCCACCAAAAGGTCGGCTACCTCGATCTGGCGCATTGGTTTTAGCTTTCGTAGAAAAGAGAATGCTCCTAGCGACACATGCTTATTCTTGAGGATCTCGACGGCCTCCTTGCAAATACCGTTCAACAAGTCCCGCTTCTGTCGGATGATAGAGACATCCACTTTCAGTACTTTGGCGATCCGTTCTTCCGAGAGCGCCGTGCCGAATCGCTTTTAGGATCATATTGTGCTCCTGAATTGTGGCCATCCGGTTTACGCGCCGGGGTAGTGGGCTGTTTTGAAATATGGACCCATAGTAAACAGCTTCATCTCATGATGCCATTCCCGGATAGTCGGAGACCGAAAGCCGAGGCTGGTAGCGGTCTGTGTCAAGGCCGGACAACGTCCGCCGCGGAGCGGTCGCAGAGCCTTGACACAGACCGCGCCTCGGCTACGCTCGCACCATCCAGGGAATGGTCGCGACTAGCTTTATCCGAGCGTATCTGGTGGTTGCTCCGCCAAAATATCTCGAGCCCAGCCATGTTTCTTTGCCTTCACCTGCCGCAGGATTTCCTGGTATTGTTCAGCGTCCAGCCACTCCCCGCGTGACATGGTAGAAAGTACGTGGTTCAGGAAAACTCGCATCCCAACCACCTCGGCTAGGAGTCGATATCCGTAGTTGATGTGGCTACCGGAGTTCATCTGGTCGCTGCCGCGAAGCTCTCGAAAGAGCACCTCGCGGATCCATTCGCCAAGCCGGACGCCGCGCTCTGTCGCCGCGCGTTCGAGCTCGTTCAACTCCGATTGAGTCACCTTCGTGCTGGCAGTGTGAATCCGGAAATTCTGCGCCCCGTTCTTCTTCGCAGACGTGATTTCTTCGACCATAGTTGCCTCTTTTAGCAAGTAAACCTGGGGCGCTCTGCAGCGCCTTCAAAACCGTAGGTTATTCATTCCGAACCGGTCGCTCTGGGGCGCCCCGGAACGCTGTGCAGCACCCTCGAAGGGGTGGAGTGTCACAATTCTTCCGGTGCGAAGCACCGTTCTTGCTCCACCACGAAATTGAATGCAGGATCACGCCTTCACTGCCCGCACAGAAGGCGTTGACTCCACCCCTGCTACAAGCTTCTTTGCAGGCTCCTCCGCTGCACCATTACTCGGACCTT
>PLBX01000186.1 GCA_003135495.1 Acidobacteriaceae bacterium
GGCGTCGCGAAATTTCTATTCGTCCCGCTGGCGGAAGCCGTTTCCTTCGCTATGCTCGCGTCCTACCTTCTGTCGCGAACTTTAATTCCGACCATGGTGATGTTCATCATGCGCGGACACGAGCATCGCGCTGCCGAACCAAAAAGTTTCATCGGCAAGTTTCAGCGCGGCTTCGAGCGCAGCTTCGAAAGATTCCGCGGCAACTACCAGCGCTTGCTGGAAACGACGCTCGAACATCGTGGCCTCTTCGCCACCGCGTTTGTAATTTTCTGCGTGCTCTCTCTAGGATTGGTTTTTTTCCTCGGGCAAGATTTCTTTCCCCAAGTAGATGCCGGCTTAATTCGTCTGCACTTCCGCGCTAGGTCTGGCTTGCGCGTCGAAGAGACCGCGCGTTTGTGCGACGAAGTGGAGAAGGTCCTGCGCAGCGATATTCCGAAGGTCGAACTGGAGACGATGCTGGATAACATCGGCGTCCCTTATTCCGGTATCAATCTTTCTTACAGCAGTTCCGGAGTGATTGGCACGAGCGACGCCGAGATTCTGATTTCCTTGAATCCCGAACACCACCATCCTACGGCCGGCTACATCCGGCGCTTGCGGCGCGAACTGCCGGCGCGTTTCCCAGGCGTCGAATTCTTTTTCCAACCCGCCGACATCGTTTCGCAAATTCTTAATTTTGGATTGCCCGCACCGGTCGATGTCCAAATCATGGGTGCCGATATGCGCTCCAACTATGAAATCGGGCAGAAGATTGCCAATCGCATGCGCGACATTCCCGGAGCCGCCGACGTCCACGTGCAACAGATGCTCAATCTGCCCACGCTCTATCTCGACATGGATCGCACGAAAATTAATCAAGTCGGATTAACTGCGCAAAACGTAGCGCAAAGTGTGTTGATCAGTTTGAGCGGCAGCTTCCAGACGGCTCCCAATTTCTGGCTCAATCCTAAGAATGGCGTCACTTATCCCATCGCCATTCAGTCGCCACAATATCGCGAAACCTCGCTTCAGGACTTGATGAATACTCCGGTTACGAGCGCGTCTACGCAGACTTCCCAAGTGCTCGGCAACCTGGCGCAAGTCACGCCAGTGGCGCGGCCCGCAGTAGTCAACCACTACAACGTGCAGCCCGTCATCGATGTCTACGCAAGCACGCAAGGGCGGGACTTGGGCGGAGTTGCCTCCGACATTATGAAGGCGCTCAAGCCCTTTCAGGATCACCTGCCGCGCGGAACACGCATCATTGTTCGCGGGCAGATCGAAACTATGCGCTCCTCGTTCTTCGGATTAGGCGTCGGTCTGCTTGGCGCGATCGTTCTTGTCTACCTGTTGATCGTGGTGAACTTTCAATCCNNACTGCGCTGCCCGGAGCGCTGGCTGGAATCTGCTGGATCCTGCTGATCACCCGCACTACGCTCAGTGTTCCGTCCTTGACCGGAGCGGTTATGTGCATGGGAGTGGCCACTGCGAATTCAATTTTGATGGTTTCATTTGCCCGCGATCGAATGGATACCGGAGTTCCCGCCCTGGAAGCCGCCCTGGAAGCAGGTTACACGCGCATGCGTCCGGTACTTATGACGGCTCTGGCGATGATCATCGGCATGGTGCCGATGGCGTTAGGATTTGGCGAAGGCGGCGAACAAAACGCGCCGTTGGGCCGAGCGGTGGTTGGCGGTCTTCTGTTCGCCACTGTAGCAACGCTATTTTTCGTGCCCAGCGTCTTTACGATTATTCATGGTCGCAGGCAGGCGCGCCTGCAGGCGGATCAGAAATAGAATCGCGGCAAATGGCAAGGCGATCAAAAACTTATCCGCTCCTGTCACGACGGGTAATACGCCTAGCGTGATACAAGAAAGTTTTGTTGGAGACTGACATTATGGCTGTGCAACAACCACCACAAGTCGCCGAACGCGAGAGGCAGGAAGTTCACTCCCAGCCAGCACACTCGCAGAACGCCTCCTCATACACCGGTCCGCACAATGTCGAGCCCGCGTCTCCCGGCGTCGCGAAGATGTTGATTGGCGCGATCTTGCTGGTGCTGATTACCGCCGGGATCATCACGTTCCTCAATCGCAAGAGTGAAACCGACGCCCTGGCGAAAGAGACCGATGCCGTGGCAGTCCCGACAGTAGCGGTGGTGCAGCCTCAATCCGAGGCTGGGAACGACGAGCTCGTATTGCCCGGAAATCTACAGGCCTTTGAAGAGTCTCCAATTTTCGCTCGAACCAATGGCTACCTGCTCCGTTGGAATAAAGACATTGGAAGCAAAGTTCAGAAAGGCGAATTGCTAGCCGCCATCGACACTCCAGAAGTCGATCAGGAGTTGTCTCAGGCGCGCGCGGCTCGCGATCAGGTACAATCCGCTTTAGGATTGGCGAAAATCTCTGCCGACCGCTGGACAAACCTGCGCAAGTCCGACTCCGTTTCTCAACAGGAAGCCGATCAGCAGGCCAGCGGCTACCAGCAGGCGTTAGCGAACTTGGAGGCTGCGGATGCCAACGTTCGCCGCTTGGAACAACTCGAATCATTCAAGAATGTGTACGCGCCTTTTTCGGGCGTGCTAACCCGCCGCAACGTCGATCCTGGCGCGCTCATCAATGCCGGCGCAGGAGTAGCGGGTAAAGAATTGTTTGATATCGCGCGCGTCGATCCCCTCCGAGTTTACGTCAGCGTCCCGCAAGCCTACGCGCCCGCTATGAAGGTTGGAACCAAGGCCCACGTCACGCTGCAGGAGCTTCCCGGTCAAAAATTTACGGGGACCATCGTCCGCACTGCCGACGCCATCGATCAGACTACGCGCACTTTGAATACTGAAGTCGATGTTCCAAATAAAGACGGCAAGTTACTGCCCGGATCTTTTGGCCAAGTGCATTTTGCAACGGGGACAACTGTTCCTCGAATTACGATTCCGGTAAACGCAATGCTGTTTCGCGCCGAGGGACCGCAGGTTGCGGTAGTCGACAAAGATAGTAAAGTGCAGTTGCGTCCGATCGCGATTGGGCGCGACTTTGGAGCCACGCTTGAAATTCTTGGCGGCCTTGAGCCCAGCGATAACATCATCATCAACCCTTCCGACTCGCTCGAAAATGGCCAGAAAGTGAATGTCGCGAAACCAAGCCAGGGAGACGGCCGCTCGTGATCTTAAGTTCCGCGCGCAAAAAAAATAAACTCCTTGGCCTGCTGGTTGCCGCCCTACTCGTGGGCGCGTCTCTAGGATGCACAGTGGGGCCGCGCTACAAGCGCCCGACGGCGGAAGTCCCCAATACCTGGAAGGGCGAAGGCCCATGGCAGGCCGCCGCTCCGAAGGATGCGATTCCCAAGGGAGCGTGGTGGGGAATCTTTCAAGACGCGACCCTCGATCAGTTAGAGCAACAATTGCTTCAAGCGAACCAATCGCTGGCAGCAGCGCAAGATCGTCTCTCGGAAGCTCGATCGCAGGCGCGCATCGCATCGGCTGCGTATTTTCCGCAAGTCAATGCCGATCCCAGCGGACAGCGTCAGCTTCTCTCCGGCAACCGTCCGCTGTCGGGCAGCACCGTCCCGCTCGTGCCCTTCACCCAAAATGTTTTTTCCATTCCGTTTTCCGTGAGCTACGAACTCGATTTATTCGGACGCGTTCGCCGCACACTCGAAGCCGCCAACGCCTCGTTGCAGGCAAGCGCCGCCGATTTGGAAAACGTCCGCCTGGTCCTGACCGCGGAACTCGCCGCCGATTATTACAACCTTCGCGAACTTGATCGCGAAGCCGCAGTCGTGCGGCAATCCGTTGAGATCGAACAAAAAGGAATGGATCTGGTCAACCACCGCCACGAAGGCGGAGTCGCCAACGGCCTCGAAGTGGCGCAGCAAGCGGCTGTGCTCGACGCGACTGCGACGCAATTGCAGTTGGTGCTGCAACAGCGGGCGCAATACGAACACGCGATTGCGGTTCTGTCGGGAAAGCCAGCATCAATTTTCAGCGTGGCTGAGGCTCCCTTTGAAGCGAAGCCTCCGGCGATCCCTCTCGGCGTTCCGTCCGAAATTCTCGAACGCCGCCCTGATATTGCCACGAGCGAACGGCAAATGGCATTTGAAAACGCGCAGATCGGCATCGCCACGACCGCTTTCTATCCGCATATCACCCTCGGGGGAAGCGGTGGATTTCAGAGTCGCGACATTGCGACATTGGTGAATGCTCCGAGCCTCTTCTGGTCGCTCGGAGGAGATCTGCTGCAGCCGGTAGTTAATGGCGGCCGCAATCGCGCGAACCTCGCACTCAATCGTGCCGCTTACGACGAGTCGGTGGCGAATTACCGTCAGGCCGTGCTGGTTGCGTTTCAGCAGGTGGAAGACGGGTTAACGGGTTTGGCGATGCTCGATCAAGCAGAGAAGACGCAGCAGCAAGCTGTGGCCGATTCACAACGCGCGCTTGATATCGCCAACAATCGCTATGTCGGAGGCGTCACAACTTATCTTGACGTGATTACCGCCCAAACCACGCTGCTCACCAATCAACGCCTTGCGACGCAGCTGCTCGGCGAGCAGATGACAACTGCTGTTTATCTTGTAAAAGCGCTGGGCGGAGCATGGGACGCATCCGACCTGCAGCGCGAACAGGTGAGGCCGGCCTTACATCAGACCTTGCAACAGTAAGCACGCAGCGGCGATTCCCGCGGCTTGCGCTTAAGTGTCTTTTACCTATCTGCGTGTGCCTAGGTACGTCAGGTCTCCGCTTACGCTGATTTGCGATCGCGGCTGTTTCGGCGCGACAGAATCTCGCGTTCCGCAGCGAGCCAGTCCTGATGAGGGTCGCCCGCATCGCCGCCATTGGCCCTGCGCTCCAGGTAGAGTTCGTAGGCGCGATGACGAATTTCTTCTTCAAGACTCGAGCTGGCCGAATTCTGATTCGCAACCTCATTCCTTGAGTTCTGATTGATGGAATTCTGGTTGATCGGTACCGGCGTGTTGACCGGCTTTCCGTTTCTAACTTCTTTGAGACCTNNTGAAGGGGAGTTTCAGTTTTCTTCCGGCGAGTAGTGGTAACGCCGTTTCCAGTTGTCTTGCGAGCCATGCTGTACTCCTTACAGATACCTAAGTTTAGGAATGGTTTTACGAAATGAATGAGCGACATTTGCGTACCCCTGCCAGTCGCTATCCTACTATTTTTGTTGGTTATTATTAATATAGCGCGATTCGTTGTGGAAGAACGCCGCAAAGTTCTTCTTCATCCAAGAAAAAATAGTGTTACCGCTAACATGAAGTGGGCCGCCGCAAAAGTCCCAATCTGCTTGTATGTGCGCAACGGTACTCTCGTAACTTGTCGAAAACTCCCTAGGAACCGCAGGATGTATGAGCACGGCCCTCAGGCTTAACTATGGCACCGACAGGCAATCAACGCGCCGCAACAAAAACTGCGAATATCGCCGAACTGGAGAGCATGCTTTCGGAATCTCCGAGTTCTGATCGCGCCTGCCTCAAGGTCGCCCAGATTCTGAACGTGCGCCGCAATGAAGTCGCCTTGATGCGGATAGACAAGGGCAGTTTGCGATTTCTCTATCCACCGGAACTGCGGTCAGCCGGCGTCCTTCCCCTGAGCGGATCGGCGGTAGCGGCGCGCACCGCATCAACGCGCGCTCCGTTGCTTTCGAACGCTTTCATGCGGGTAAAACATGCCGCCCTGTTTGAAGCAGTAAAGGTCGGAGCTGAGGCTGAAGATCGCAGCATGGAGCAGTTGCCCATTCAGAAGATCATGTCTGCCCCAGTCGCAGTCTCCGATGGAAACGTGATGGGAGTAGTACAAGTCTCACGCAAAGGTCTGGATCCGGCGGTCGCGGGCGTTGACTTTACCAACGAAGACTTGAAGCAACTCGAGCAGATGGCAGAGATTCTAGCGCGCATGCCCTTTATGAAAGAAGGCGCCGAGTTTTAACTGATACTGAAAACGCTGAGCGTTCACTTCCTGACACTGAAAACGCTAAGCCTTAGTGTTACTTAGTGCCCTTGGTGGTTAAAGCCCTTCTCGCCGCAATTGCCAGACAGACCTTCCAAGGAAATCTCAAACGGCAAGCCCCGCGCAGAATCCAGACGCCCAAGCCCACTGAAAGTTAAAACCGCCGAGTTGTCCGGTGACATCGACCACCTCTCCGATAAAAAAAAGCCCCGGAACCCTTCGCGATTCCATTGTCTTCGCCGATAGTTCGTCCGTATCAACTCCTCCGGCAGTGACCTCGGCTTTTGCGTAACCCTCTTTGGCTTCCGGCTTAACTTCCCAAGTGTGCAACTGATGTTCGGCGTCTGCGCAATTGCGATCTGAATTGCCGGCTAGTGGATAAGCATGCAGCCAGCGATCGGCAAAACGGCGCGGCAGAATTTCCTTGAGCAGCGCTTTCCAACTTTCCTGATCGCGATTGCCCCGCGTTTGAAATTCGGCGATCAGCTTGCGATCGGGCGCCAGATCAAGATAAATCGGCTGCCTTCCGTCCCAGTAAGACGAGATCTGCAGAATCGCCGGGCCGCTTAGGCCGCGATGAGTGAAGAGCATATTCTCGCGGAACGCTATTTTCTCCTTGCCGCTCGCGGTGAGAATCGAAGCGATGACTTCGGTCGAAACCCCCGCGAGATCGCACCAGCGCTTGCGGTCTCGTTCACCGAAGACGAGTGGAACCAGCGCCGCGCGCGTCGGAACAATATTCAGACCGAATTGCCGCGCCAGATCGTATCCAAACGAAGTCGCCCCGATTTTTGCGATAGATAAACCGCCCGTAGCAATCACGAGGCGTTCCGCTGAGAACGTCGCCTCTTCCGTTTGCACAGCGAATGCGCCGTTCTGTTGGGTAGCGATATCTTCCCCGCTAATCTTCCTAACCTCAGTTACTTTTGCCTTGAGCAGAATCTCGACCCCATTGCCCCGGCATTCTCTCTCCAGCATCGAAGTAATGTCGCTAGCTGCCCGATCGCAAAATAACTGTCCCAACTTTTTCTCGTGATAAGGAATACCGTGCTTCTCCACCAGTCGTATAAAGTCTGCCGGTGTGTAGCGGGCGAGGGCCGACTTCGCGAAGTGAGGATTCGCCGAAAGAAAATTATCCGCNNCGCTCGAGCACCAGCACGCGCCGTCCGCGCTTGCCCGCTTCGGTGGCGCACATCAGGCCAGCAGCGCCCGCTCCAAGAATGATGACGTCGTATTTTGATTCGCGCTTCTGGTCCACTTTCCGATACGCGCGGATTGATTCCGCTGCAACGACTTTATCAGTCCGCCGCGGAAATTAGATTCATATCGCGAGTCGCTTTCACCTCGTCATCGAACAGAAGCTGGTTGCAGGGTTTTGAACCGTCCGCCCGTGCGTCGATTGGGCGCTGGAGGGCAACTTCTTTTGCGTAGTGCGCCCGCCCGATGAGCTTTCTCTCCGAAGAGGCAGTCCCAGAAGAAGTGGCAGCCGAGCGCGGATGGATTGCGGTGAAACTCGAAGGTCCCTTCCCGTTTTCGATGACCGGCGTCCTGGCGTTTTTTGTACAGCCGCTAGCCGAAAGCCGAATCCCTGTGTTTGCCTTCTCTACCTACGACACGGATTACGTATTGCTCAAGCTCGAAAACGTTGAACAGGCTGAGGCAGCATTAAATGCCGCTGGACACATTCAACTCGGGAAAGAAGCCGGCTAACGGCCCATTACAGCGCCATTCAACCTCGCTTTTGCCCCGAATACTGTCGTAAATTGGCCTCCGGCCAAGGCAATGTGGTGAAATAGAAATACTGAATGATCACAGAGACTCCAACAGACAAGCCGGTGACGCCCGGTTCAACCAGCCCTCAGCCGGCGGTGCCTCCGTCAACCGTGCTTCGGCGCAAGCTCAAGGCGGCGGAGCGCAACGTGCATGGGTTGTGGCAGATTCTAAAGGCCGTCGCCTCTACCGACCACCCTCTTCTGGCGCACCTGATTCCGATTCGGCGCTGCAATCTCGCTTGCACCTATTGCAACGAGTTCGACAATTTTTCGAAACCCGTGCCGACGGACCAAATGATTCGCCGCGTCGATCAACTCGGAGATCTCGGCACCTCGGTGATCACCATCAGTGGCGGCGAACCNNTATCTGTTGACTCCAGACCGGGTGAAGAAGCTGAATCAAGCCGGCTTGGAATGGCTGCAAATTTCAATTGATAACGTGAACCCCGACGAAGTCTCCAAGAAAAGCCTGAAAGTGCTGGATCGAAAGTTGCAAGTGTTGGCAGAGCACGCCGATTTTCACGTCAATATCAACTCAGTTGTGGGCAGCGGAGTGAGTTACCCGCAGGATGCCTTGACCATCGGCAAGCGCGCG
>PLBX01000105.1:0-655 GCA_003135495.1 Acidobacteriaceae bacterium
TCGATCTTCGAGAGATTCTATCGCGGAAGCCGAACTCAGGATTCCGTGGCGGGAACTGGAATGGGTCTAAGTGTCGCGCGAGATATCATTAATGCGCATCAAGGACGATTGTGGGTGGAGAATCGGCCGGAGGGCGGCGCTCAGTTCTCGTTCAGTCTGCCAACACTTAAGGAAGATCGAAAGCCATGAGCACGGAGAAAATCCTCATCGTCGATGATGAACCACAAATTCGGCGAGTCATGAAATCAGCTTTAACCAAGCAAGGGTACATCGTAGCTGATGCAAGAAGTGGCGAGGAGGCGCTGGACAAGCTGCGGGAGGAGCGCTACGACTTGATCATCCTTGACCGTAATATGCCTGGCATGGGGGGCCTTGCGGCCTGCCGGTCGATCCGAGCAAACTCGGATATCGGCATCATTATGCTGACGGTTCGAAAAGCGGAACCAGACAAGATCGAAGCTCTCGACGCGGGGGCCGACGACTACATCACGAAACCGTTCAGCATGCCGGAAGTGCTGGCTCGTGTTCGAGCGAACTTACGCCGCGTGCCACTCTCTCCACATAAGGGTCCAGCAGTGGTTGCGTTTGATGGAATCGAGCTGAATTTAGGCAGTCGTCACATTTCGATCGGAGGGCGGGACGTTCGCCTTACTCC
>PLBX01000105.1:674-5718 GCA_003135495.1 Acidobacteriaceae bacterium
GTCGTTATCAACCAGCTTCGCAAGAAGATTGAACGAGATCCGGCGAAACCCAGATACATCCTCACTGAACCCTGGTTCGGCTACCGGTTTCAGTTGCCCTCCAGCCGATCCTAGTTCTCCTCGAGCATCCTCGCTCAGGATCTCCGATTTGATGCGTGCGCATTAGAAGCAACCCCGGAAAGACCTTTAGGAAATCTTTAGATGGTTGTCAGGACTTTCTTAGGGACTAACTCCTAGAGTCGATCGTGACGACGCTGATAGCAGCGGTCTGCGCCGGACGCCGGACGTCGAACGACGAACTTCTAGTCGAACTTTACGCGTCCTGGTAGCCAATGATGTTGTTTGAGTGAACCTGGAGGCTGAAATGTTCGTGATGGTGCTAATGACAGTCCTGTGCACGGCAGGAGTCGCATTCTATCTCCGATTCCTGTTTGCGCTGTGCAGGGAGTGCAAGCCTCGCCCAATTGGTTATTGGATCCGTCTGCGACTCGGCTCTGGCGAGGACACAATAGTGGAAATGCGGGAGCGGAAAAAACCAGTAACTCGCGCTGCATGAGAACGGTTTGAATGCCTTCCATTGTTCCAACCGATCCAGGGTTAAGCCGGAGGCTAATTCATCGTGAAGAGAATTCGTATGTCCATTCAAAAGGCTACAGGAAAATCGCCTTGGAAGTATCGGGCCGCGATAGTCGCGCTATGCGCGTGTGCGGTGTCCCTCCATGCCCAATCGACACTGCAGGACAAACCCGTGCCTTCGCAGTCGGACGCCACTCAGAAGCTGCAGGAGCGGGTAACACAGCTAGAGTCGGAGGTGAGCGAGTTGAGCGCCCTGGTGAAACAGTTGCAGCCGAGCGGCCCGGTTCCAGCGGCAGATCAGCAAAGTGCTGTTGTCCACGAGAGTGTTCAGGGCCAAGCCCCCGCGCAGGCCGTCACAACAGCCGAGGATGAAAAGACCCTCGATTTTTTCCACGGTACCACAATCAACGTGGGTCTCGACCCTACTACGCGTACAACTTCAACCGGATCTTCCCGCGCGTCCAGAGCCTCGGAGGACTTTCGCCGTTTCTAGGGGATGTCCGTTATACGATATATCGCGGAGCGATTTCGTGACCGAGTCGTGGGTCCGCCCTAGCTTCGCGGGAATTGAACCGAGAGACAGTTCACGATTCTGGAGTCCCACGTTCCAATGAATCCACCAGTTGCTGAGAGGCTTCAAGACGCGGTTTCGCAGGCCCGTTGGAACGAGGCTGTGACTCTGCTGCAGAGTTGCGACGCGGTACAGGCGGCTGCGGCACTGGGGAGCCTGCCTTTCGAACAGCAACAATCCCTCTTCCGCCGCTTGCCGCGGGATCTCGCCGCCGCCGTCGTCGCTAAGTTTCCCTACTATCACGAATACGTCCTGCTGCACTCGCTGCCCGTGGGAGAAATGCGGCCTTTGGTTGACAACATGAACCCCGACGACCGCTTGCGCTTCTTCGACGAACTCCCGGAAGAGGCTTGGCAGCGGCTCATGGACGAACTCTCGGGTGCGGTAGCGGCTGAGACCTCGGGCCAGCATGAACCAGAAACGGCGCGTGCGCCGGAAGAGCAGCCTCCGCAGCCGGGGGGACCGATCATCGAGGCATTTCAAATCGAGAAGGGTTTTGAGCAACCGGACGGAAGGCAGATTCAGATCATCGCTCCGATGGACCTATCCGTCGAGTCCGATACCATCTTTGCCCTTCTCGGGCCTTCTGGATCCGGGAAATCGACCTTGCTCAGAATTCTATCGGGGTTGACTGTGCCCTCCAGCGGCACGGTGCTGGTGCATGGCCAACCCCTGGACTGCTGCGCTCCAAATATTGGTATTGTCTTCCAGAGTTTTGCGTTATTTCCCTGGTTAACGGTGCTGGAAAACGTTGAGGTTCCGCTGGTGGCACGAGGGCTAGCGCACCCGGAACGACATCGCGAGGCGTTACAAGCGCTTGCCATGGTGGGGCTCAAAGGTTTTGAAAACGCCTATCCCAAGGAACTCTCTGGAGGCATGAAGCAGCGAGTCGGATTTGCGCGTGCCCTCGCAGTAAACCCCGAAGTGCTATTCATGGACGAGCCCTTCTCCGCGTTGGACGTGCTTACGGCTGAAAACCTCCGCGGCGAGCTGATGGAGTTGTGGCTCAAGGATCAGATCCCCACAAAAAGCATCTTCCTGGTCACGCACAACATTGAAGAAGCGGTTCTGCTGGCAGATCGAATCGTGGTTCTTGGAACACATCCTGCAAAGATCCGCGCTGATTTCCGCATTCCACTGCCTCAGCCGCGCGATCGGAAGTCCGCTGAATTCCTGGTATACGTGGATTACATCTACAAAGTGATGACACAACCCGAACTGGAGGTTGGCCCTTTCACACAGTTGCCCTCCCTGCGCAAGCCTTCGTTCCAGGTATTGCCCCATGCAACGGCTGGCGGGATGGCTGGACTCCTGGAGTTCTTGAACGATCGCGGGGGCAAGGAGGACTTGTACCACCTCGCCGAAGAGTTGCTCATGGAAGTGGACGATCTCTTTCCCATCGTGGACGAGGCGGTCATGCTGGGCTTCGCAGATTCCACGCAAGGAGACGTGCGGATTACTCCCGCGGGAAAAGAATTTGCAGAAGCAGATATCGCCACGCGAAAGAAACTCTTCCGCGAAGCCCTCCTCTGTCATGTCACACTGATTCAACAGATTCGGAATGCTCTTGAGCGGAAGTCAGACCGGGCAGTTCCCCTGGAATTCTTCCGGGACGTTCTGGACGAGCACCTCTCCCAGGAAGATGTTCAACGCCAGATCGACACCGCCTTGAATTGGGGACGATATGCTGAGATTTTCACTTACGACTCGGAGACTGATCGATTGCTCCTGAACGAAGGCTCAGGCACCGCCAATTCCAGCGAAGCTGTTCTGCTTCACTGATGCCGATGCCACCCTCCATTCATAACGCCTCTTCCCGACCGGCGGGATGGGGTATCGTGCCGGTGGGCGCTACCTCTCTGGCCAAAGAGTTGCCGATCGTGTTGGGCGGAATCGGCCTGTTTTACAGCGTCATTGCATTTGCCCGCTATTGGTCTGGCCCGGTTAGCTCGCAGGCGGAAATCAGCCTTCATCCTGCGGCGCTGCCGAAATATGCGTTGTTCTCGGTTCTGCGGCTTGCCATAGCGTACATATTCAGTTTCGTCTTCACGCTGGTGTACGGATACGTAGCTGCCTACAACCGCAAGGCCGAGCGCTTCATGATTCCGCTGCTCGACACGTTGCAGTCTATCCCTGTGCTCAGTTTCCTTCCGGGAGTGATGATCTCGATGGCGGCGCTTTTTCCCAGCAGGCAATTGGGAGTTGAGCTTGGATCGGTCCTGTTGATTTTCACCGGCCAGGTGTGGAACATGACGTTCAGTTTCTATTCGTCACTGAAGAGTATCCCCACCGAAATGCGGGAAGCGGCGCTGGCGTATCGATTGAGCTGGTGGCAGCGGTTTTGGCAGTTGGAGTTGCCGCAGACCGCGATTGGACTCATTTGGAATTCCATGATGTCCGTGGCCGGCGGCTGGTTCTTCTTGATGGCGTGCGAAATGTTTGTTCTAGGCAACCGCGATTTTCGTCTGCCCGGCCTTGGCTCCTATCTTCAGACCGCCGCCAACGCAGGAGACACGCGAGCGATCTTCTGGGGTTTGATGACCATGATCGGTGTCATCATTCTCATCGATCAACTGGTTTGGCGCCCGGTGATCGCGTGGGCAGAGAAGTTCAAGGTTGAACAGGTTGGCTCAGCCGAGATTCCTCGATCGCCGATCTTGACTCTGTTGCGCAGTTCGAAACTCCTTCCGCTCGTGACGCGCTCCCTTGTTTTACCGCTTCGCGAAAGGTTGGATTTGCACTTCGCCAAGGAGCACGAGACACGGTCACTAACCAGAGGCAAAAGCCGGGTACCGCACTGGGCTCTCCGCGCGGTGGCAGTTGTTGTGCTGACTGCGATCGCGTACGCAGTGGCGAAGGTGTTCTCAATCATGGCAACGATGTCGTCAGCCGAATTACGCCATATTGTTTGGGGCGCAGGAGCAACATTCTTGCGGGTAGAAGCTGTTCTGCTACTCGCTGCTCTGTGGACTGTTCCCGCCGGAGTAGCAATTGGGTTGCGGCCCAGGCTGTCTGCCATCGCGCAGCCGATTGCGCAGATTGCTGCATCCGTACCGGCGACGGCGCTGTTCCCGATTATTCTTCTCGTGCTGATTCGCGCCGGTGGTGGTCTCGGAATCGGCTCGATTGTCTTTGCTGCTCCTGGGCACGCAGTGGTACATGTTGTTCAACGTGATTGCTGGTGCGACGGCGATACCGGCGGATTTGAAGGAAGTCTGCAATACGTACCAACTGAGCACGACCCAGCGCTGGCGAAGGCTATTCCTGCGTGCCATATTTCCTTACTTGATCACAGGTTTCGTCACCGCCTCGGGCGGGGCATGGAATGCAAGCATCGTGGCGGAATACTTCCACTTCCGCGGCCAAACCATCTCGACTACAGGTCTGGGCGCAATCATTAGCCAGGCGACCGACAGCGGAAATTTTCGCCTGCTCCTGGCCGCCACCGTGGCAATGGCGGTCATGGTAGTTACGATTAACCGCCTCGTCTGGAGACCGCTTTACGCCCTCGCATCAACCCGTTTCAAACTGGAAGGCTAAGTTCCAGCAGGATTTTCTCTCCCAGTTCACGCCAGTCTTCTATGCATAAAAGCTTCAAGTAATAGGTAAGCACCTTTACAAACAATTTATGGACCTTGACGTGACNNCGAGTTCTTGAACGGCGAGATCTGTTCCAGGCGGTTTCGATTTGTTGCAAGATTCCATTGATGACTTGCTCATCTGCTGTCATAAGCTCTCCTCCTGAATCAGTGGTCATTCTATCAATCCATCGAACGAGGTACCAAGCAGATGCCAGCTTGAGAGGGGACGAGCAATTCGGAAGTAAATTCGTCAATTGTCGAAATCAAGGCGATTTCACTAAGTGAGAAATTGCGGGGCGTACTGGTTTAATCGCGG
>PLBX01000457.1 GCA_003135495.1 Acidobacteriaceae bacterium
ATCGTGGTGTCGAACAGTATTCTTATTGTCGAATTTACTAGATCACTAAGAGAAGAGGGTATGCCAATCGAGCAGGCAGTGGCTACCGCATGTCGCGTGCGATTGCGCCCGGTGTTAATGACTTCCTTGGCGACGATCCTTGGGATGATTCCCATGGCGCTTGCCCTGGAGGCTGGCAGTGAACAGTATGCGCCGCTTGCGCGAGCCATAATCGGCGGACTGACCATGTCGGTGGTGGTAACTGTCTTTATTGTTCCTGCTGCGTATTTGTTGATTCATCGACGGGAAGAACACCCAACTGCGCGAGCGTAAAAGTAAGACTGCACTAGCGGCGCGTGACACGACCTGGCACCGTACAGTAAGTGAAGAAATATGGCAGGAGATATTGGTTAGATGAAGATGAAAACTGCGTTCATTGCGTCTTTGGTGCTTCTAGTTGCGGGCAATAGCTTCGGCCAAGTCACAGGGGATGGCGCGACCCAAACTTCCGTCCAAACCCTCCCCTCCGCGCCGGTGCCGCAGGCGCCTGCCAGTACCAGTTCGCCCCTCCCTGCTCAAATCGTTCAACCCGCTTCAGGCACGCCTCAAACTGCGAATCCTCAGGCTGTCCCTTCCGCGCCTCAACCGCCCTTGTCGTTGACGCAGGCAGAAGCGCTGGCGTTGAAGAACAATCCTCTAATCTCTGTGGCGAAGTTGACTGCTTTGGCGTCTCAACAGATTACTCGGGAAGTACGGTCAAATTTATGGCCCACCGCAACCGGAAGTCTCACGGGCGTTGATTCACATGACAATAGTCGCATTACCGCAGGCAGTCTTAATAACCCCATTATTTATGAGCGCGCGGCCGCCGGGGTACTGGTAAGCCAGTTAATCACTGACTTTGGGCGCACGAAGAATTTGATCTCAAGCGCTAGTTATTCGGCTAAAGCTGAGAATCAAAATGCAGTGGCTACAAAAGAGCAGATTCTTCTTGCAGTCGATCAGGCGTTCTATGGCGCGCTGCAAGCGCATGCCGTATTGGCTGTGGCGCAGCAGACCGTGGGAGCGCGCCAAACCGTGGCTGATCAGGTGGGTGCTTTATTCAAAAGCAAGTTGAAGTCTCAGCTCGATTTCAGTTTCGCCAACGTCAACTTAGCCCAAGCTCAGCGTCTCGTTTTAGACGCGGAGAATAATGAGAACGCAGCTGTCGCCACGCTGTCAATGGTCCTCGGTTATCCCGATACTCAACGATTTCAACTGGTCGAGGATTCAACCGCAGTAACTCCGCCGTCCAGTAATGTGGATGACCTTGTATCACAAGCGATGGCGGCGCGCCCCGAGTTATTGTCGCTGCAGTTTCAGGAGCAAGCTGCGCAGAAGTTTCATAACGCCGAGCGTGATTTATTTTTACCCAACATCAGCGCAGTCGGGGCCGCGGGCGACACGCCGGTCAGAGACCCGGTTCTTTCGAATTGGTATGCCGCCGCCGGAGTCAATGTTCAAATTCCTTTATTCAACGGCTTTTTGTATTCCGCCAGATCGCGGGAGTCCAATCTCAGGGCGCAAGCGGCGCATGATCGCGTGCTCGATCTTCGCAACCGTATCGCTCACGACGTGCGAACGGGCTGGCTCAATGCCAATACCGCATATGCTCGTCTTAGTGTCACACAGCAGTTATTGGCTCAGGCTAACTTGGCGCTCGATCTTGCCCAGACACGATACAACATGGGACTAAGTTCGATTGTCGAGCTGAGTCAAGCGCAACTCCAACAGACACAAGCGCAAATTGGTGATGCCCAGGCTGCTTACGATTTCCGCCTTACCTTGGCTATATTGCGATATGAGACGACCGGTATCTAAGAGCAAGCGTAACAACTGAGTATCTCAAAAAGAAGCAGTGAGACTAAGTGTCTCACTGCCTGGGTTGAGTGTTGCCTGACGTATTGCTATGACGTGTTACTACGGCTGCTGCCGTACTTCTCACTATGCTGGCCAAGAATCCAGCGCAGGTTTACCGCCGATCTTTACCGCCCATGTCCACCACCGTGCGATCCACCACCGCTATGTCCACCTCCGCCGCCATGGGACGATCCTCCCCCACCTCCATGCGATGACCCGCCTCCGCCATGGCTGCTAGGCGCCGAGTGCCCTCCGCCTCCATAACTCGGAGCAGAATGGCCGCCACCGTAACCAGCACCCGGCCGTCCGCCTCCATAAGAGCCTCCGCCGGATGAGCGCGGAGTAACNNTGTAACCACGGCTAGGTGCGCCATAGCTGCCGCTAGGGGCGCTGTAACCACGTTGCTCGGATCCATAGTTACGCGAACCGTAACTGCCTTGCGACGAACTATAACTCCGGCCCCCGGAGGCTGAAGCACGGGGAGAGCCATAGGAACCGCGATTTTGCGCGCCGCCCGTTGAAGGCCGCCCTGTCGCTTCACCGCCCCGGCCTGATGGCGAAGAGGGCCGCGACGACATTGGCGAAAACTTCTGCCATCCGCCGCCGCTATTTCCACCTTCGCGTCCACCTGTCGCATTGCCGCGCATTGCCGGGCTCTGGCTTGACCGCTGCTCGCCCCCACGGTTCATGCTCGCGGCGCTTCCCGGCCTATCCATTTGTCGAGCAACTTCACGGTTATTCCCACTCAAATTGTTCCCCATCGAGCGGTTAGAGCCAGCCGCAGTCGTGCCTCGGCTCGAATAGAAATGCTGGTTCTGCGACGCATTTCGCGTGGTCGAGGCCGCTGCTGACCGTCCGCTAGCCGAGAAACTTTCTCGACTCGGAGACACCGGCAACCTGCCAGTACTGAAACGCGCGTTCTGCATTTCCGCATGGCCCATTGCGTGGGCATTCATGTGGCCCGTGCCGAATTCGCGTCCTGAAACCGACGTGGCGCCGCGGAAGTTTGCGTTGTGCATTGCCAGGTTTACGTTCGAGAAGCGCGTGCCGCCATGCAGCGCCGCAAATCCGCCTCGCCCGTACGCTCCATAGCCGACAGCCCCAAAGCGTCCGCCGAATCGTCCATACCACGGATAGAAACGGTCACATGGTCCCAAGGGAAGCCAGCCGATCGAGCCCCATCCACCCCCGAAGCCAACCCCAAATCCAATTCCTCCGCCGAAGCCGAAGAACGAAACATAAGCCGGAGCCCATATCGGACGGTAATAAGGATTGCCCCAAACCGGACCAGGCCACCATCCCCACCCGCCATCGTCCATCATCCAGCGGCCGTAGTGATAAGGAGCCCATCCCCACGAATCAGACGAAACCCAGGTCCAGCCCCAATAAGGCTCGTACACCCAGCGTCCGTCGCGATACGGCGCCCAGTCGGCCCCAACGTTCGGACGCCACACCTGCCCGTAATCCGGAACTTCCGACCAAGTACCATTCTGGTCGAGATCTTCCGTACCAACGTAGTAGGGATCAGTGTGCTTGCGCGACGCCGCATTCAGAACCATGCTGTCGCGATCGGTGTTCCATTGATCCCAATCATCGCGGGCCGGCGCTTCGCCAATCTTGTATTGCGCTTGCTCAGCCGTACCTTGAACCGTAATGAACTGGCCTTCTCCCACACGCGTGCCACCCTGCGGAGTAGTGATTTCGACTTCGCCTTTGCGCACGAGCACTTCCGTATGATCGTCGCCCGTTACCAAAATGCGAAAGCTGGAATCGCGCTTCTCGGTGCGGATGGCAACGTTCGGAGTATCAATTTCCGCACTCGCGTCGCTGTTACCGAACACGGAGTAATTCGCCATTCCGCTCGCCAACTGAATCTGAATCTGCGAGCGCGTCAGTTGCGTGATATTTGCTTGGGAATGCTCCGAGAGTCGAAGCGTGTTGGCATAGTCGAGCTGAACTTCGGTGCGCGCTCGATCGCCAGTCGAAATACGGTCGCCCGCCAACACAGGAGCATTGACCGTAGCTGCCGACCAACCACCGGAATCACCGCGCTGCGTCGAAACATCGCCATGCATCAAGCTGATGCGTGCCACGCCATTATTTTCAACCGGCGCCGGAGTGTTGTATGCGGGATCATTCGTACCATCATTATTGTTGAGGCTAGGATCCATCGGCCCACGAGCGCTCGAGCCCTGATCGTAAGAGCGCTGCTCGTACTGACGCTGATCAACTGCCGGCGATTGCTGATCCATCGGCTGCTGATTGTCGTATTGCCGATCATACGGCTGATAGGCCGGCCCTTGATCCGGAGCCTCTTCCTGATCGTTTTGCACGGGTACGTTCGGGGACGGCTTCGCATACTGGTCCTGCCCCTGATCGTCCTGATACTGGTCGCCATTCTGTGCGAAAACGGCGCCTGGAATCGCCATCGTCAATCCTAGAATTGCCACCATCAATTTAGATTTCACAAATGCCTCCCGGCTATGTTGCACACCGACTTTGCAGGTAATAATGCAGCTATTGTGCCAAACTAAGGAGCTCTCGCAACCGCTGTGTTTACCGCTGATTAGGGGAATAATTGATTTCCGGGAAGCGTTCCTGAAACCGCCGCTGGTGGCCCCATTCAACCATTGTGGTGGTTTTCGGCCAGGGCTCGGACCTCACCATGCAGGGCCCGAATTTAGCCCTCTCAACGATTGGATAAAACAGAAACCTGACGGGCGCGGATCAATTGCTGATCGGCCGTGACCAGCGTAAGGTCGAAAACGCGAGCTGTGGCAACGAGAAGCCGGTCGGCGGGGTCGCGATGCGGAAGTTGCACACGAGCTGTTTCTTCCGCAACTTGATATGTGACTGGAGCTTCCCGCATAGGAATCGCATCCAGCGTGTTTGCGATCCAGGCCGGTGGGTTCGGGTGCAGAGTCAGCCGCTTTTTCTCACCCAGCGTCAGCACCTCCCACAACGAGATCGGAGAAAGCCACAACTCATTCTCGGGATTTTCCAATGCGATTATCAGGCGTCGCGACAACCGTGCCCGGTCAAGAGCGCTCCATACCCAGATGTGAGTATCTAGCAGCAACTTCATCTGCGCAGCACTTCCCAATCGTCTTCATCACTGGCGGGAGAAACGAGGTCGCCTTTAATTTCCCCGGTTCCCGCCAAAGAACCTACCCAATTCTTCGGCTTCTTGGACGCCCGTGGAGGGATGACCTCCGCTACAGGATCGCCAAAGCGCGTCACCAGTACGGCTTTTCCTGTCTTCCGCACGTTTTCCAGCACGGACAAGCAGGTCGCCTTGAATTTTGAGATCGCGATTTCTTCCATCCCTAATCGTACTATGGTCAAAGACTATAGTCAAAATGCTCTTAAATTGGAAGGGCAACTATTCGCCGTCGTTATCGTCGATTCCAATTTTCGACAAGCGATAGCGCAGCGCATTCCGTGATAAGCCGAGCAGCCGTGCCGCTTGCGATTTATTGCCGCCGGCCCGCTTCAGCGATTCGCGAATCATCTCATCCTCCCACTGATCGAGCGTCATACCATCGGGAAGAAAACGATCGGTAGTGGAATCGGAAGAAGCGCCACCGCGATTGCGCGGCGAGTCGAGTTGAATGTCGCTCGGCCGCAACTCCCCACCCTGCGCCAGGGCGCAGGCGCGTTCAATCACGTTCTGCAACTCGCGTACATTTCCCGGCCAGTAATGAGCGATAAGAAGCTGCATCGCCGCAGGCGAAATCCCGGTAATGATTTCCGCTCTGCCGGATTCTTTAGCAAAGCGCGCAACAAAAAGATTCGCCAGTCCCGGAATATCTTCCTTATGCGAGCGCAGTGGGGGTATATCGATGGGGACGACGTTGAGCCGGTAATACAGATCCTCGCGAAACGTCCCTTCCTCAAGCGCAGCCCGCAGATCGCGATTGGTAGCGGCAAGTAAGCGAACGTCAACTTTGATCGTGCGAGTGCCGCCCAGTCTCTCGAACTCGCGCTCCTGCAGCACGCGAAGAAGTTTTACCTGCGTAACCGGCGGTACGTCTCCAATCTCATCCAGAAAAAGCGTACCCTTGTCCGCCATCTCAAATTTCCCCGGCTTGCTGGTCGTTGCTCCCGTGAACGCTCCCTTTTCGTAGCCGAAAAGTTCGCTCTCCAAAAGATTTTCCGGGATCGCAGTACTGTTGATCTTCACGAACGGTCCCGAAGCCCGGCGCGATTTTTCATGAATCGCCCGTGCAATGAGGTCTTTTCCCACGCCGCTTTCCCCGCCAAGCAGAACCGTGGAATTGGTGGGTGCAACCCGTTCCACCGTCGCCAGAACCTCCTGCATCTTGCTGCTGACCGCGACAATATTTGGGTGGCTATATTTCTCCCCAAGGGCCTGCCGGAGCGAGCGATTCTCCTCGCGCAGCCGCGAATTATCCAGCTCCTTGTGCACCACCATCCGCATTTCCGCAAGCGAAAACGGCTTGAGGACGTAGTCGCTGGCCCCGGCCTTCATCGCCTCCACAGCAGTTTCAACGGAACCGAACGCCGTCATCACGACAATTGGCAGCGCCGGGTTTTGCTGCTTCGCAGTATGCAGAAATTCCAGTCCATTCATGCCCGGCAGCTTCAAGTCGGTAAGAACAAGATGGACCGGTTCGGAGTCGAGCAGCTTCAGCCCAGTTTCAGCATCCCCAGCAGACAGTGTCTTGAACCCGTCTTCGCCCAGGTTCAACTCCAGCAGTCGCCGCATCTTCGCTTCATCTTCGATAATAAGAATGGTTTGCATGCTCAGCTCGTGTGAGTGTGAGTGTGGGGACGGGCGCCCTCGCCCGTCCAAGCCGAGCGCAGCTCGGCCGGCTGTCGTGCTTCGGGAACCGCCAATTCATTTAAAGGAAAAAACAGCGTGAATACAGCCCCGCCGCCCGCCGCATTCTCCACATGAATCGATCCCTGATGCCCATCAATGATCTTTGAAACGATCGAAAGCCCCAGTCCCACGCCGGTTTTTTTCGTGGTGACAAAGGGATTAAAAATCTCCTCCCGCAACTCCTCAGGAACCCCGGGGCCCGTATCTGCGATGCGCAATTCCACTCCATCCCGGCCATTTCTTATCACGCGCTCCACGCCGACTCGCAACGTGCCGCCATTGTCGCGCTCCTGCATCGCTTCATACGCGTTCTGCACCAGATTGAGAAATGCCTGCTCGCACAAACTCTCATCGAGCGGAACGAGAGGCAGTCCGCTAGGATAGTGACGCTCGACGCGAATACTTGTATCCGTAAAGCGCGCAGCAACTATTTGTAGTACGCGATCGAGCAGCGCGATCAAATCCGCCGGTTGCGGCTGCGCATGCAGCGGACGAGCGAAATCGAGAAACTCCGTCACCAACGCGCTAAGCCGGTTAACCTCAGTCGAAATGTATCCCGCCAACTCGCGCGCCAATTCGTCCGACGCCTGCAATTTCTGCGTGAGCATCTCCGCTGAACCTTTAATCACTCCCAGCGGATTTCGAATTTCGTGCGCTAATCCAGCAGACAGTTGCCCGAGCGCCGCCAGTCGCTCCGACCGCCGCGCCTCCGCCTGCGCCTGCTCCAGCCGCCGGTTTGTTTCCGCAAGGCGCTCCGCCAGTTCGCGATACAGTTGCGTCTGATGTTTACTCTGCTGCGCAAAACGATTCACCACCATTGCGGCGAGAAAGAAAAACATGACGCGCAGGGCGAGTAAGCCAAACGCTTCAGGAGTAATTTCGTATTCCTGCATTGCGGGATAAAGATAAGAACAGTAAGCGGCGGAGGCGAGCAGCGTCCAAAGCAGCGTTTGCAGCGTTCCGCAATAAAGCGCCGCGGTCACTACGGGAAGGTAATAAATAGGATAGTAACTGCTGTTGATTCCAATCTCACCCGTATGATCGATCAGAACCGTCGCCAGCAAAATCTTAAGCAGGATTACGTACGAAACGCCTCGCGCCGGGAAACGAGATATTAATTTTGTTTCCAGTAGCTGCACAACTCCAATGGCAAGAAGAATGAGTTGCTTGTGCCATTCGAATTGCGGAGGAAGCAGTGCCAGTCCGGCAAGGAAGAGCAGCCAGATGGTAAGCCACACGGCATCGAGGCGATTAAACCGCCGCGAGTCGGCGTCAGGAATAGGTTCGGCAGGCGTCACGCACTTCCATCCAACCGCAGAAAGCCTCCGTCGTCAATGGGGACGTTCTGGTCAATGGAGCGCCGGGCGTCCCCGCCCGGCTGAAGCTGAAGATAGTTGTACACATAAGCATTTCCAATCACCAACATAAATAGTTTCAATTTCCGCTACAGACAGCATAGCGGCTATTGTTATGATGCGATGGGTTGAGGTTTGAAATTCTAGCTGCACTTTCACGCTTTATCAGCAGTTGATTCGCGACGGACGATTGTGTCCGCGGAACGGACGACGATGACCAAGGTCGAAGCAGTGATTCAGGTTTCAAAGCTGGATGCCGTTAAGGACGCATTGCATGAAGTTGGCGTTGAAGGCATGACCGTTTTTGAGGCGCGCGGACATGGCCGCCAGAAAGGACATACCGAGTTTTATCGCGGCCGCGAATACACCGTGGATTTGATCCCGAAGGTAAAGCTCGAGATCGTTGTGGCCGACGAGATGGTTGAAAAAATTGTGCAGGCCATTACTTCCGCGGCGCGCACCGGCAAGATTGGAGACGGAAAGATTTTTCTTTCTCGCATCGACGAGGCAATCCGGATTCGCAATGACGAACGCGGCGACGGCGCGCTGTGACAACGCGCTGTAAAGACTGCTGTAAACATCAGCTGTAAACATCAAAAGATCGCCACTGATCGGCATCCCCCGCCTGCTCAGCTTGTACGGGCAGACTGAAAGATTAGATACACGACTCGGGTATTTTCAGGAGGGTGTCATCCATGGGTGCCGCGAAATGACCACTGCAACCTCCCTCCACAATGAACTTCGCGACCTCTACATCAAGGAGTCCGCTGCCATTGAGCAGGAGTTCCTACTCTTGGGCGACGGACGCATAGCCCTGGCCCGGCGCACCGCGCTGGTCGATTCGATTGTGCAGCGGCTATGGAATGAAATCTTTGTTGCCGCCGATCCAAGCGCCACGCGCTCTACTTTAAATTCAAATTCCTCCGGGCAAGACGGGCCGAATAATTTCACGTTAGTCGCAACCGGTGGCTTTGGTCGCGGCTGGCTCTTTCCCCACTCCGACATCGATCTGCTGTTTCTGCACGCCGATTCAAATTCGGAGGGCGAATTCAAAGATTCCATCCGCCAATTTTCACAAGAACTGTGGGACCTCCGGCTCAAGCTCAGCCCCGCTACCAGAAATCTCGCGGAGTGCGAACGCCTGGATCCCAACAATGTTGAATTCGCAATTTCCTTGCTCGATTGCCGGTACCTGGCGGGCGATCGCGAGCTTTTTCTAAAGCTGCGAGAAAAAGTTGTGCCTCGCCTGGTAGGGCGCGAGTGTCAAAGTCTGATTCAGAATCTCGGCGAAATCACCCGCGCGCGCCATCACAAATTCGCCAACACCGTCTTCCACCTCGAACCCAACGTCAAAGATGGTCCCGGCGGTTTGCGCGACTATAACGTCGCTAACTGGCTGGCGCTAATTTCCGCGATGGAAAAATTAAAGCTGTGGCCGGACGCGAATACCTTGTTGCCGGTTTCATCGCGCAGGGCGCTCGATGCAGCCCTCGATTTCCAAATGTCAGTGCGCTGCTTCCTCCACTTCCGCCATGGGCGCCACGACAACACGCTGACCTGGGAGGCGCAGGACGAAGCTGCAGCGCGAAAGATCGGCGCCACCGATGCGGAAATTTCGAACGCGGCAGACTGGATGCGAGTTTACTTTGGCCACGTGCGCAGCGTGTACCGCGTTTGTAATCAGTTGCTCGAGGAAATTCCCGCTGCTTGGTCGTCGCTGTACCGCCAATTCCAAGGCTGGAGATCGCGCATCCCAAGCGATGACTTCTCGGTCGTTGATGGACTGATCTTTTTGAAACAGCAATCAGGCGGCCTGCGAGATCCCGAGATGCTGTTGCGCCTCTTTCATTTCATGGCGGAACATGGCCTGAAGTTGAGCACCACCACCGAATACAAAGTCGAGCAGGCCTTGCCCGCGCTCGCGTCAACGCCGCCGCGAGGCGCTGAGTTATGGCTCTACCTCCAGGAAACGCTCATCCAGCCACATGCCGCCGATGCGCTCCGATCCATGAACGCGCTCCGCCTGCTGGCCCTGTTGTTGCCGGAACTCAAGGGAATCGAAGCTCTCGTGGTCCGCGATTTTTATCATCGTTACACCGTCGATGAGCATTCCTTCCTCGCCATCGAGAATCTGCATCGCCTGAAGGAATCGAAATCGGAGTGGGACCAGCGTTTCGATGAGTTGCTCGGCGAACTCGAACAGCCCGAATTGCTGTATCTAGCACTACTGCTGCATGATTCCGGCAAAGCCATGCCTGAGGCCAATCACGTTGAAGTCAGTCTGCAGCTCACCGAGAGTTGCGTCGAGCGACTCGATCTTGATCAGGCGGATCGAGACACGGTTCGTTATTTGGTCGCGAGCCATCTGGAAATGTCAGCCGCCATGCGCCGCGATATCTTCGATCCCGCAAATGTAAAGTCATTCGCTGAAAAAGTCGGAGCGCC
>PLBX01000041.1 GCA_003135495.1 Acidobacteriaceae bacterium
ACCGTATGCTGCGCTGGTTCAAGGTGCTGACGGTGATTTTTATGGCACTACTTATGGCTTCGGCGGTTTCTCCGGCATCGTATTCCGAATAACAACCAACGGAGTATTCACCAATCTGTTCAGTCTTGCAAATATTGCAGGCGGAGGACAATCGCGCGGCGCGTTGATTCAGGAAAGTAACGGAAACTTTTATGGAACGGCTTATTTTGGGGGCGGTGAGATTGGTGGCTATGGCGCGATTTTCGAATTCACCACCAATGGAATGTTGACCCATTATGATCCATTGCCACCGGGTAACGACGGGCCGAATTCCGCGGGTCCGGAGAATCCTTGGGCCGGTTTGATAAAAGCCGCTGATGGCAATTTTTATGGAACGACGCAAGCCGGAGGCAACACTAGCGGCGCATGCCCGAGCATTGGTTGCGGTACAGTCTTCGAACTGATCAAAAGCGGCGACACCTACACCGAGAAGGTCCTCTACGCCTTCTCCGCAGCCACGGCCACAGACCCAGACGGGACGCAACCAGCGCTTGGCGTGGTTCGCGATGATAACGGCAATCTGTATGGCACCCTCTCTGGGCTACCGCCTCCCAATTGCGCTGCCAGCGCGGTGGGCTGCGGCTTGGTATTTAAAATAACTTCCGCAGGTGAGGAAGAAGTACTCTACAGGTTCGAAGGAAAAGGCGACGGAGCATATCCGCAAGCACCACTCGTATTAGACTCGAAAGGCAATCTCTACGGCACGACCGCTAATGGTGGAAGTTTTGCGGGACCCTGCGCAACGTATGGCTGCGGGACCCTGTTCAGGATAACCCCCGCTGGAAAAGAAGAGATGCTCTACCGGTTTAAGGGACTTCCTGACGGACGAATGCCCATGGGCCCCGTGGTTCTGGGCTCTAACGGCAGCCTGTTCGGCACAACATGGACGGGCGGAGATACAACGAATATAAGGTGCAGCATACAAGCGAGCGGCTGCGGCGTGGTGTTTGAGTGGAAGCCAAGTGGCGGAATGTCGGTATTTTACAGCTTTAAAGGTGGTCTTAAGGATGGCCAATCGCCGATTGCCGGTTTGCTGCTCGATTCGCATGGAGGTCTTTTTGGCACCACCTCCGCAGGTGGAAGTTATGGCCGAGGCACCGTATTCAAAGTGGCCTCAACTGGGGTTGAGACGGTGCTGCATTCCTTCAAGGGCGTGCCCGACGGCTTTAGCTCACGATCAAGCCCACTTTTGGATGTAGCGGGAAATCTTTACGGCACTACGATCTATGGTGGAGCTAACGACGATGGAACGCTGTTTCGAGTGACACCGTAGGCCGCTGATACAAAGTTTGTTGAATTCGACATTCCGACAAAATCAATTGCGCCGGCGGTGGAGTTCCCACCCTTGCGACAAAAGATGCGACAAGGATTGGGCACCCTCCCGAATATGGGTTACTCCCGCTTTTCCCCGGTTTGACGTTTCTAATTCTGTGGTGGTTCGGCCGCGTCCCAAACGTGAGACGTGCCGCACCCTTTGGGTTTCGAAATAAGGAGACGCGGCCCTGAAAGTGAGCTCTTCCCACGGTGGAGTCCGGTGCCCGGTGGGGGTCTAGCACAGCGGTGGGGTGGGGATGCTTCGACTTCGCAGAGACTTCATTTCGTGAAGTCTCTGCTGCGCTCAGGATGACAATTTTTGTTTTGAAGAGGAATTAGGGACGGATGGGGCCAAAAAATTAAGGGAGCGTCGAACCAGTTACCGGATTGTTATGCTTCGATACAGGTGGAACATGATCTCGACGTAGGCCTGTTTCTCGACAGGCTCACCATCCTTCAGCGCAGGGCGAAACCTCCACTTGCGGACTACTTCCATGGCTTTCTCGTCCAATCCATAACCCAGTTTTTGGTGGACAGAAATATCATGTGGAACTCCATCTAGCCCGACGATCAGCGATATCTGAACAGTCCCGTTGATGTTCTTCTTTTTAGCCTCCAGAGAATATTCCGGATCGGGAGCGTAGATCAGTTGGGGCGGCTTCTCGTGCTGCTGCTCCGGTGGAGGAGGTGGCGGGCAAGCCTCGGCGCTTTTATTTGGGATGGCCGAGTTCGCATCCAATGGGACAAACTTGTCGGCGCTCTGCGAAACGCTATCGGCTGGCAAGTATCGCGGGCGTTTATCAGGCAATGCGATTTCGACCCACTCACCGCGCCTTTGGACAACGCTGATGGTTTGTCCGCAGTCGAGTCTACCGGCTGGGACTTTCTGGCAGAGGTCGAGAAACATCGAAACAAAACGGTCAGTCTGGCGATTGGAACATGCAACGTATCCGGGCAGAGCTTCTTTGTCAGGCGGCTTGGATTGCGCGTCATCGGCCGCTTGAGCCGAAGTTGCTAATGCGATCGCAATGATTAGCGGCAGAGCGAGTTTCATGCGGAGGCATTGTGGCACTTGATTCGTTGCGGGTCAATAAAAGCTGCAGCCCTGAAGGGGCGTTTTGGTCGCGGCAGTCGGCATCGCTAAAACGATGCCCTGATACGAAAAGCTTGGCAAATGAAGACGCGGCCCGGTGCCCCAGGTTCGCGCCCGTTCTTTGGGCGCTAACCTGGGCCCCACCGTACTCAGGAGGGCATGTCAGGTGCGCCCCGCGCACTTTGCGAAGGCGGGGATTCCACACTGCCAAGAACCGCTGCGTTCCCAACTTTTTTCATCACATTTTTCCCGTACGCTCATCACAGACATGCACCACAATCGCTGAGA
>PLBX01000402.1 GCA_003135495.1 Acidobacteriaceae bacterium
GATCACGCGCGAAGCGCATGATCCGGCGAAGTCGAAGGACCCCTACACCATCCCCACTGCCCACATCACCTCAAGGCATTTTCACCGATGCAGTCATCACAGAGACGGCAGCCCCGTGATGCCCAGCCTTGAAAAACCGCAAGGATCGGATAGCCTCTTTCGTGGTGATCCAGAGGACAATCGCGCGGCAAAGATGGGCCAGCCCCCGAGGAAATCCAGAGTTATACTTTCGCCAGTGATGGGCACCCGCCCTGAGGGCCATTTCTTTGAAGCTCGTAGAATTGCGGCTCCGTAATTATCGTTGCTACAAAGATGAGGTTAGCATTCGCTTTGATGACCTTACAGCGTTGATTGGACGAAACGATTCCGGCAAATCGACGATCTTAGAAGCACTGGATGTTTTCTTTAATGACACGGATCCAGATAAGAATGATGCATGCAAACGAGGAGACACCAGGGACCTCGCGATCATTGCGGTTTTCTCGGAACTTCCAATCTCGATTGTTCTGGATCAAGATGCCGAGACTACGCTTCAAGATGAATGTCTACTCAATTCTGACGGAAATCTTGAAATCCACAAGGTGTTCAACGGAAGTTTGGAGAAGCCCAAGATTACGGCTCTCAACGCAATCGCACTACATCCTACGGCGGCTAATGCGAATGACCTGGTTAGTCTCAATAACAGCGAACTGAAGAACCGAGCAGACCAACTGGGAGCCAATACTTCACAAATCGACAGGAAAGTGAACGCGAAGTTACGGTCGGCCATAAGGGATGCGATAGGACAGTTAGATCCAAAAAAGACGGAGATATCGCTACTTGGCGGCAACGGTGCAAACTTCTGGAAGGGTATCCAATCCCAGCTTCCCGTGTATGCGATTTTCAGATCGGACCGAGCTAGCACCGATCAAGACCCCGAGGCGCAAGACCCTCTTAACTCAGCCATCAAAGAGGCGATAAAGCAGCATGAGGCCGAGTTGAATAGTATCCAAGAAATTGTTGAGAAAGAGGTGAAAAAGGTCGCGGATCTGACCCTCCAAAAGCTGAACGAAATGGATCCGAACCTCGCTAAGTCTTTGACGCCGGAATGCTCGGTAAGACCGTGGGCAAGCCTGTTCAAGTTCAGCATTACTGGCGATGGTAATATCCCGATCAACAAGCGGGGCAGTGGGGTCAGACGGTTGATTCTTTTAAATTTCTTCCGCGCCAAGGCCGAACTACTTGGGAAGGGAAACGATAAGCAACATATTATTTACGCGATTGAAGAGCCGGAGACAAGTCAACATCCACGTAGTCAACGCTTGCTGCTGAGTGCACTGCGAGAACTGTCCTGCAGAGGTCAGGTGGTGATGACAACCCACACGCCAACGTTAGCGCGCCTGGTAAGTGTTGAATCTCTTCGGTTTGTGAATGTCAAAGATGATGAAAAAAGAGAAATCCTTACAGGAGGCGACGAAGCGACCAACCAACTGATCGCCGACAGCTTAGGGGTCCTTCCTGACCATAATGTAAAGCTCTTCATCGCAGTCGAAGGGAAAACCGACATTCCGTTCTTGAAAAATATGGCCAAAGTGTTAATTGGAGGTGGTGAGAATGTCCCTGACCTTGCAGCCCTTGAACTCGACGGAGAGATCATTTTCGTACCCTGTGGAGGTACCGCCCTTGCGCTCTGGTCGAGCAGACTGAAGGCTCTACAGCGACCGGAGTTCCATCTCTACGACCGCGATACGGCGCCGCCTGCGTTGCCAAGATGCAAGAACGCTATGGACGTCGTGAACGCTAGAAACAATTGCAAAGCAGTCGCTACGGAAAAGCGCGAGATTGAAAACTACATTCACTATAAGGCGATAAATCTCGCTCTCGCGGATGTAGATATCCCCCCCGTTCTCGGTGCTCAACCAACTGACTTTGAGGATGTGCCCGCTCTTATCGCAGCCGGCGTGAACCTGCATATTCCGGCCAGCGTCAAGTGGGGGCAGGGCCGCGCAAAGGAGTTTCTCGCCAATGAGGCTTTGCTGCGGATGACTAAAGCCATGCTCGATGAGGTCGATCCACAAGCCGAGATTCTGGGCTGGTTTCGGGATATGCGTCAGAGGATCGCGTTAGTCTGATATGGCGGGTGGGCCACTTTAACAGGGGCGGGGTTTGTCTTTATAACATTGACCGAAATAACTGCGGGTGCGCCACTTCTCGCGCTTCTCGAGAAAGCTTGCCCTGAGTGATAGCCGAAGGGCGGCCTGCCGAACCGCCGACTCCGTTCGACTCTGCTTTACGCGGCCGGTGCCCCAGGTTCGCGCCCGTTTTTTTGGGCGCTAACCTGGGCCCCACCGTACTCAGGAGGGCACGTCAGGTGCGCCCTGCGCACTTTGCGAAGGCTGGAATTCCACACTGCCAAAAACCACTGCGTTCCTTCCAACTTTTTTCATCACATTTTTCCCGTACGCCCATCACAGACATGCACCACAATCGGTGAGAAGATACCTCGACAGTGCACCATCGAGAACTGCGCCAGTCTCCAGAGACGAACGCATTTCCGGCCTCAAACTTTTCACCGCTATTTGACAACATATGGCCCCGGTCGGCACCCCCGCAAGTGCACGCCAAACAGAAAAATTCAGTGCTAAGTCCAATCTTTTGAATACTTTGCCTCTAACTATTTTAGTATCATCAACTTAACTCATTTTAGGGGGGAGGGGGGTACCCCCCACAAATGCCTAACAATGCCTAACCTACCTCGACGTGCCCCGACTCCCCGACCAAACGTTTTTTAGCGCCAATTTTTTATCAGTGAACGTCAGATGCCGCAGCAGAGCGGAGTTTGCTTGAACCCTGAATAACTGCAGAATGGCAGAGACCAACGCGGATCTACGATGCGACTTCGCGATCTCGATTCGAAGAAGACTTAGGAACTGAAGATTGGACGTCGGCCGCCTTGACCGCCCAGATTCCGTCGAACTTTACGAAGTAAGGCTCGACGGAAATATCGGCAAAGGTCGCGGTGAGAAGTTCGGCAGCGCGCAGCAACTCGCTACGATGATGTTCGGCTTCGGCGTCGCGATCGCCCTTAAAATTCGCGAGGCCTCCGTAAGTGGCGCAATCGGAGTGGCTCATGACGATGACCCGCTTCGTCTGGTGCAGACGAATCGACATGCGGACTTGTTCAAGAATGAAATCCTGTTCNNGTCTTCGCCCCTCCCGCAACAATAATCATGTCCGGACGCTCGATGCCTTGCTTCTTCAGAAACCTGCGCACAGCAGTGCTGATGCGGTGATCGAAGCAGCAAAGCACTGCGGCGTCGGCGGTGTACGGGTCTGATGGTGAGTCAACATGGAAGACTTTGCGCATGATGCGGACGCTGTTTTGATTTTAGCGCCCGTACGGATCTACTGCTAGGTGGAGCCTGGGGAACGGTTTCATTGTCCCTTGCTCTCCCCAGTCGAGGGACCAAAGCCGCAACGCCCACGCATGCCTTCGCGGAACCGTTCCCGTTCCTCCGGAGTCATGTGCTGCCAGCGCCCGGCCATGCGGCCGCGGAAGCGCGAGCGATGAAAGCCGTGCCGTCCAATTCCTCCGAAGAGAATTCGACACAGCGCCAGAATCCCCACTGCTTGCCAGAACGTAATCTGCCCCAAGCCGAAAAGCGACGGCAGCAGCCAGTTCCAGAGTTGCAGCACGATCTCGCCGCCGATGAAGATAAACAGCAGAATCCCCACCATCGCCGCCGGAGCCAGAAAAATCCATTTCCTTCTCATACTCAGTTCCTTTCAGTTCCTTCTTTCTGTTTCTTCACTCGCGCCGTAGTTCTTTTCGCTCACGCTTTCGTAAACTCGTCGTAAATGCTTTGCAGGCGCTGGCGCAGATGCAGCACCGCAGAGCGCTTGCGGGAGAGCAATGTGCTGATGTTCACGCCGCTTTCGGCAGCCATCTCTTTGAAGCTGAGCCCTTCAAATTCGTGCGCAACGAACACCTCGCGCTGTTCTTCGGGCAGCTCATCGATCGCCACCTCGAGTTCATCAAGGAGCAACTGACGGGCATAAAGCTCGTCGGGCCCGGCGTCGGGCGAAGGCAGGATGTCTTCCCAGCGCAGCAGTTCGTCGTCAGCATCATCGACATCGCGACCGCTGATGGCGGCATCGCTGAAATTCTCGGGCCTCTTCTTGCGGAAGAGATCGGTGATGCGATTGCGCGCCACGCGAAACAGCCAGCCCGTGACATGCTCGATCGGCATCAGCAGGCGGTTTGCTTCCACGAGCTCGTAGAAGACCTCCTGCAGAATGTCCTCGGCATCGCGCGGGT
>PLBX01000369.1:0-655 GCA_003135495.1 Acidobacteriaceae bacterium
GAACGACAAAAGTTAATGGTGGATTTGCTGGAGAGAAAAATTCGGCTCCGAGCCGGGCAGCTATACGTGGAACGTGGTGAAGAGGAAGGCAAAGCGCTGGAAGATTGGGTTCGTGCCGAATCGGAAGTGCTGAAATCCAGCATTCTCGGTCCTCTTTGGAACACTCGCAGGCAGCGGGAATTGGTTGAAGTTTAGTCGCCGCCAACATTTTAGAACCGGTTGCGAAGCACGATTCTAGAATCTTCGTTGACGGCGACCTCGTCTCTAAACTCTAAACATTCTTCAAATCATCGTTACTACTGGGACATTCCTGTGCCAGTTGATTTCCGCGCCTGAGTCGACTTGGGCACGCGACACCTTGCGCGTTCTTGAGGTGATCGCGGAGCCTGAATCACCGCTGAGTGTGAAGGGTCTAAAAGCTCTAAAGCTCGATCAGAAATAAGGCCGATGACAGGCTGAGTATTGGTCCGGCGATACTGAAAAGCGCCCTGCCCCACGCAGAGCCAGAACCCCCAAAGCCGGCGTCCATGACAAATGCCAATACGCAGGTTGCGAATACCGGAATGGTCCAGGATTTTGGAAGACGCTTCAGGTTGGGGATGGCAGTGGGCAATAACCACGCAAATGTGTACACGAGATTCCGATCGAATAGGGG
>PLBX01000369.1:665-4688 GCA_003135495.1 Acidobacteriaceae bacterium
GTCGCGATGCCAAGGAGCCAACTGGCCGGTATTAAAACGGACTCGCGCAAGTATCGATTCTGGATTGTCTCGCGACGTCCCGTTACAGCGCGGCTTCTTTCGCGGTTTCGATCGAACAGGATTAAAAGCCACCAAGTGAGAGAAAACATCATGCTGAATGGGACAAATGATTCTTTTGTGAGTGCTCCGAGCACGGCGACGATGGGGAGGAGCCAGAGTTTCAACTCCGACAAACACCAAAGCAAAGCCAACAGGAAGAAGCCTTCGCCAGCGTCCACCAACCCAACCAGTCGAAGATTTGGAACGGCAAAATTGACGAGATAAATTAACGCGCCGATTAGTCCGGCGACGGAACTGCTGAACTGACTGCTTCCTATAACCACGATCAGCAGGGCGGTTCCGGCGATGAAAATAGAATCCGAGATCAGCAGTCCAAACAAGACCGGGTCCCAGCTCCCAATTCGTCCGCGCGCGATCTGGTAGAAAGGCCTGGCGAGCCATGGGACAAGCACGCGAAACCGTCGGTAGCGCATATCTCCGGGTTCGAAAGTTGATGAACCCGTCGCGATCGCTGCGTAAGCTCTTACGTCCGAGAGCCCTGGAGTTTGGCGCGGATCAAAGCGGTTGAGGATGGGATAGCCCAGGCCAAATGCAATCAGAAAGAAAATGGAAAAAAGCAGCGCCGCGTTGGTGAGTGTGCGCTTTGCACTGGCAGGCGAGGAAGTCATTTTGTATTGGGAAGGTAGCGTTCCCCGCCGAGCATTTCAACTCTAATTTCACGCAATGACGTGGTTGAGTTTGTCATTTATCGAACGAACTGTTAATTTCAGCCTCGGTATCAGAGCGGTGTTGAATCACACTCCGGAGGTATACGTGGGACCAAATGTACGAACGTACGTGGCTATTCTTTTCTCTTTAATATTCGCCATTTCATTGCGGGCGCAGGAAGTATCGCACGCTGACGCCGCTACCCGCCGCCTGGCTCTCGACATTTTCAAGCAGTTGATCGAGATCAACACGACTGACTCCGTCGGAAGCGTTACCGCGGCTTCCGAAGCGATGGCGCAGCGTTTCCGCGATGCCGGATTCCCGGAGAGCGACATTCAACTTCTCGGCCCCAGTTCCAACGACCGCAAGAAAAATGTCGTGGTGCGTTTGCACGGGTCAGGAAAGCACAAGCCNNGATCCGTTTCAGTTTGTCGAGAAGGACGGCTACTACTACGGGCGCGGGACCAGCGACATGAAGGATGGCGACGCGATCATGTCAGCCACGCTGATCCGAATGAAGCAGGAAGGCTTCGTTCCGGATCGCGACATCATTCTCGCCATGACGGCGGACGAAGAAGGTGGGACATCGAACGGCGTGGGCTGGCTAATCAAAAATCATCGCGATCTGATTGATGCCGAGTTCGTGTTGAACCACGACGGTGGTGGCGTGCTCGCCGAGCATGGCAAGCCGCTGATGATGGAAGTTGACGCAACCGAGAAACTTTATGGCGACTTCGTTCTGACCGCGACGAATCCCGGTGGACATAGTTCTCTGCCGCGGACGGAAAACGCCATCTACGAACTGGCGAACGCGTTGACGCGCATCGAGCATTACCAGTTCCCTTTTGAGTTGAACAATATTACGCGCGCCTATTACGAGCGTCAGTTGCCGATCGCTAGCGGACAGCGGGCGGCTGATTTGAAGGCGATACTCAAAGACTCTCCCGACATGGAAGCCGTGGCCCGATTGTCGAAAGACGCAATGGACAACTCGACCCTGCATACGACATGCGTGGCGACTCGGGTAAGCGGAGGTCACGCCAATAACGCGCTGCCGCAGATGGCGCAGGCGAATGTCAATTGCCGCATTGAGCCCGGTCACTCGCTCGAGGAAATTCGGCTGGCGCTGGAGAAGGCAGTCGCCGATCCTAAAGTCAAAGTGCAGTTTCGCGAAAACACGGGCGCGCTGATGGATCATGGCTCCGATCGCCACAGTTATGTGCCGCCGCCTCCGCGGAAAGAAGTATTCGAGCCACTCGAAAAAGTGGTGGCGCAGATGTGGCCCGGTATCCCCGTGCTTCCGACAATGAGTACAGGCGCCTCGGACGGTGTTTACACCAACGCCGCCGGGATGCCAACCTACGGCATTTCAGGCGAACAATACGACCGCGACGATGTTCGTGCCCATGGAAAAGACGAGCGTATCGGGGTGGAAGCGTTTGCCAGGGGCGTCGATTTTTATTACGTGTTCTTGAAGGGGGTTACGGCGCAGTAGGAAACACCCCAAGTTCGCATTCGTGCGCGAACACCGGGACACCAAATTTCGTTCCATTTTGAAACTTGGCTCTGTCCGTCAGGGTACCCCCTCCCCCCGGACTTTGCACAGAAAGAGGTCTCCTTTGAGTAGTTCTTGGGCAGGCCCCTGCCTTTTTGTGCAGGCCTTATTTGTCGCGGCCAAACTCTTACTTGCCGTGACAGGGCTAGTCGTTTCGTATGTTCCATGGGCAAATGTCTTGTGCCCCTCCAATGATGAACATATCGCAATATTCCGTGCCGTGTGGCTCCCCGAAATCATCGTCATAGGTGATGAGAACAGAGAATTCGCTCCATATTCCCGACAATGTAATGGCCTTGATTTGTTCTGGAGTGAGTCTGTCCGTGAAAAAGGCGCTGCTGGAATCGTAGCCGGAAATCTTTGGAAAAATGGTTTTGAGATGTCCAAACGGCTCATTAGTTTCACTATAGGGAAGCCGTTTTGCGTTTTCCCTTTTCCCGATAATCTCCCAAAATGTAAAGTAGCGGACGTTTCTGGCTGTCAATGGTCCAATATTGGAAATATTCGAGACCATGCGAATTCTCCCGTCTTCGAGAAAATCAAATCCAGGCTTACCTGGCCTAGTCGTTGCGTTTGGACCGAGAGAAGCAATGATTACCCTTGGTCGATAAGCAATCTTCATTGTTTGACTTGCAATATCGGCGGCACTCTTGGCAGCCTTAGCCGCTTTGCGATTAGCATGATAAATACCAGCGGTGTAAAGGGTGTAGATGACCAGAAATATGAAACCGATGAATTCCGCCCCCATCTTGGCACGATCCCATCCATCGCGCTTTTTCTCGCAGGTTACTTTGTAGCCGGAGTGGGATGGTGGAATTTGCACTTTCGGTCTGCTTGTTGGCAATTGTGTGCTCTGTGGATGGTCTGTCTTATCTGGGGCATCCTCGTGAGCCTTTATCGTGGGTGGAGCTGGGGGATTGGCAGGATTTTCTGATGTCACGGGGTTTACGCTCCTATTATGAAGCAACCGGAATATAAAGAAGGACCGGAAGCACGCCGTACCATTGGCGCGGCCAATTCTACTCTACGCGGGAGATGCTTCGTTAGACCAGAACACGGGGATCAATGCCTAATTCGCACATTTCGTGAATAAGTACGACTAAGTTATGACAGAGAACTTTGCAGAGCCCGGTGCCCTAGGTTCGCGCCCGTTCTTTGGGCGCTAACCTGGGCCCCACCGTACTCAGGAGGCCATGTCAGGTGCGCCCCGCGCACTTTGCGTAGAGCCTGCCCTGAGCGAAGCCGAAGGGCTGGAATTCCACCCTGCCAGGAACCACTGCGTTCCTCCCAACTTTTTTCATCACATTTTTCCCGTACGCTCATCACAGACCTGCACCACAATCGCTGAGACGATATCTCGACAGTGCACCATCGAGAACTGCGCCAGTCTCCAGAGACGAACGCGGTTTCCGGCCTCAACTTTTCAGTGCTCTTTCACAACAAATGGCCCCGACCGGCACCCCCGCAAGTGCACGCCAAACGGCGAAATTCAACACTAAGTCCCATATTTTGAATACTTTGCCTCTAACTATTGTATTATCATCAACTTAAATCATTTTAGGGGGGAGGGGGGTACCCCCACAAATTTCTGAATTCTTACCCGCCGGTTGGCCCACATCCCGGCGTGATAATCCGGCGACAGACGGGACGTTCCCCAATTTTCTGTCATGTGGCTCAAGAAAATCCCGAGAGGGCGGCGG
>PLBX01000155.1 GCA_003135495.1 Acidobacteriaceae bacterium
GAGTCGGCGTGAGAAGGATGAATGCTCACATACCCGTAGCTGGCCCAGTATTGGCCGAAGCCTGAGTAATTGTCTTTTGATGCCATCGCGCCGTGGGAGAAGATGATTACGGGAAACGGACCTACGCCAACGGGATAATAAATTTTGATGGGGATGTTTTTCTTGCGCGCCGCATCGTGCAACACAATATTGTCGGCTGTGAGTACCTTATAAGGCCCGGGAGCTGAGGAGTATTGGCACCAACCTGCGGCCGAGCACAGGCAAATTAAAATGCCCGTGACGATCCAGTTCGGTTGCTTATGACTCAAAATTAAGGCTCCCTCCAACTTCTCGCAACTGCTTCGCTACCAGTTAGACTTGTTTAAGGGGCAGTTGGTTTCCTCGAAAGTGTAAATAGAATTGCAGTTGCCCTGATGTATTTGCGGCCTGCTGAGCCTGCTAACGATGGCTGGGTTGAGGGAGTTCTCCCGTAACAGTAGGCTAGAGCAAGTTTAAAAACTTAACTACAAAGGAATGCCGATGCCAAGAACGAAATTGAACGTGGCCATGATCGGGTCTGGCTTCATCGCCAATGTACATTCGAACGCCTTTCGCCAGGTCGGGCATTTCTTTGATGTTCCGTACGATGTTTGCTGCAAGGTTATCTGCGGCCGAGATCGAGCCAAGCTCGAAAAGACAGCTTCGCGTTGGGGCTGGGATGAGCTCGAAACCGACTGGCAGAAAGTGGTTACAAGAAGTGATATTGACGCGGTCGATATCGCCGTCCCGAACGCGCTGCATGCCGCGATCGCGATTGCGGCGGCTGAGGCCGGAAAAATTGTGCTCTGCGAAAAGCCGCTGGCCTCATCCCTTGAGGAAGCGGAAAGAATGACGAGGGCGGTACAGCGTATTCCTAATGCGGTTTGGTTCAACTACCGGCGCGTCCCTGCGGTGGTTCTTGCGAAACAGCTCATTACTGAGGGGCGCATCGGCGAAACTTTTCACTATCGAGCCCTGTACCTGAATCAATCGGGAAATAATCCAAGCAAGGGAAACACTTGGCGTTACAAACGGAGTGAAGCAGGAATGGGAGCTGCGGGAGATCTGCTTTCCCACTCTCTTGATCTGGCGCTATATCTGAATGGAGCGGTCACAGAATTATGCGCGATGATGCATACGTTTGCCGCCAACAGAGACGTGGACGACGCAACCATGGTGATGGCGCGCTTTGCCAATGGCAGCATTGGCACGTTCGAGGCGAGTCGTTATGGGGTGGGCTGCCAGAATCGCAATGCTTTTGAGGTGAACGGATCGAAGGGGATGTTAAGTTTCACTCTCGAGGAAATGAACCAACTCGGTTTTTACGATGCTACTGAACCCGGGCGCTTGCAAGGCGGACGGCGCGTCTCTGTAACTGAGCTGGAGCACCCCTATGGAAAGAACTTCTGGAAGCCAGGCCATGTGTTGGGCTATGAACATCCATTCATTGCGACGTTTGCGGACTTTCTCAACTCGATAGGAGGGCAGGAAGCTTTCCACACGAACTTTGAAGACGCTCTTAAAGTCCAACGACTATTACATGCGGTGGAACGATCTTCCGCCTCGCGGGGTTGGGTGAGCGTCGGCGAGAGGGTCGCCGCGTAAGGAATGATCCCATGTGCGACGGTCTAATAAGCGACGATCCAATAAGCGCAGATCAAAGAAGGTATTTGATTCAGGCTTCTAGTGCAGAGTCACCTTACCGGTCAGTTGGATGTCGGCTGCCGAACGAGCGACGACTAAATCGAAATCCCCTGGCGCCACCGTCCAGTCGTGTTTCCCGACGTCATAATATGAGAANNGACTTAAATTCACTTTTGCAAATCCCTTCAGCTCCTTCAGCGGCCTAGGGACGGGAGCATGGCGGTCACCCACGAAAACCTCCGCGACATCGGCTCCGGCGCGAGCACCGGTGTTACTGACGTCGAAGGTCACGGTGACTTGCTGATCTTCATTCGATGAGGGGGGAGAAATCTTGAGGTTCTTGTAGGCGAATGTTGTGTAGGACAGTCCGTAGCCGAAAGGAAACAGGGGCTTGGTTGTGGACTTATCGAAGTGGCGATAGCCGATGAAGACTCCCTCGGTATATTCAACCTTCTTAGTGCCAGCTTTCGGATAATAAGTGTCATGCGCCGCATTGTCTTCCCAGCGGCGTTCGATTGAAATCGGCAAACGTCCGGATGGATTGAAATCGCCAAATAGTAACTGCGCCAGAGCGGTGCCGCCTTCCTGACCGGGATACCATGCCTCGAGGAGCGCGGGGACACGATCAACCCACGGCGACATATCAACTCCGCCGCCGGAAGTTATAACGGCGATCGTCTTCTTATTCACGGCAGCAATCTGTTTGATGAGTTCGTCTTGAGCCGGAGGAAGACGAAACATTCGATCGGCGCTTTCGCCTTCGCTGTCAGCATCGAAACCCGCAGCGACGATTACGGCATCGGCCCGAGCGGCCAAGGCTTTCGCCTCGGGCGTGACCAGCGTTTCCGGCCGCACAATGCCAAGGTTGGCAGTGGTTTTACCCCAGCCCTTGTTAGTCCGATAGTCGAATTCTATCTGGTGCGGGCCAGCAGTAAGGGTGATCGGAACGTCGCTTACGAATGCATACCATTGTGTCCAATCATCGATCACAAGTTTCTTGTCAATATAGAGTTTATAGCCGCCATTCTCGCCGGGGCCCTGAGCGAAGACGAGGTATTTTCCATCAGCTGTCGCATTGAAAAAACCCGACCACCGAATTGATATAGGAGCATACGCACCGTCGTATCCTTGAGCTGGACTGTAGTGCAAGTGCTCGTCGTAGCGGACGATTGCGGCTGCCCCACTCAGATCTAAGTTATTAAATATCTCTGTCTTCAATCCCTTCTCACCGCCGCGCGGCTCGGCAGTAAATTCTGTGTGCTTAGCCATTTCTTCGAGCGTCGGTATTCCTGGCGAGTAGTAAACTTTCGCCCCGTCGCCGAGATAGTTCGTTAGGCCTTGCAGATAACTCACGGCGGTAAAGGGCTTCGCCTCCCCGCTGCCTCCTCCGCCCGGTTGCGCGGGATAGGCATCGGGACCGATGACGGCGATGGACTTAATGCTTCCCTTCCCCAGAGGGAGAAGATTGCCGTCGTTCTTGAGGAGAACCATGCCCGAGCGGGCGGCTTCCAGAGCAGCCTGCTTTCCCGCGGGATTCAGCAGCGGTGTCGAGAGGTCGGTTTGATCGCGGTCGAGCCACCCAAATTGAATTGCGGTCCGCAGGATGCGCCGGACCTTGTCGTCAATGGTCGCTTCGCTGACCGATCCGGCCTTGATCGCGGGCAACAGGGTCGCGCGGTTCATGAACTTTCCCGAGGGCATCTCCAGGTCGAGACCGCCATTCGCGGCGGCGACGGCGTCATATACGGAATCCCAATCGGACATCAGAATTCCTGCGAATCCCCACTCCTTCTTCAGGATGTCGTTGTTCAAGTGAGCGTTCTGGCTCATGTGGAGGCCATTAGTCAGGTTATAGGAGTCCATGACCGATCCGACATGCGCATCTTTCACCGCAGCCTCGAAAACCGGGAGATAGATTTCGCGCATAGTGCGTTCATCGATAATGGAGTCGCTGTTATGGCGGTCGAATTCCGAGTTATTACCCATGAAGTGCTTGATAGTGGCACTTACACCCTGGCTTTGCATTCCATTGATGTAGGCGACGGCAGTGCGAGCGGCGAGAAATGGATCTTCGCCGAAATATTCGAAGTTACGGCCGTTGAGCGGTGCACGATAAATATTCACGCCCGGCCCGAGCATGAAATGAACTCCGCGGGCGCGAGCGTCGCGGCCGATCGTCTCTCCTATGCGGGCCGCCAGTTCCGGATCCCAGGTGGCTGCCAGGCCGATGCCGCCGAACACAGTCGACGGACCATAGTTCCGCACGCCAACCGGGCCATCCGCCATTTTTAGCCTGGGTAAGCCGATCTTCTCAATGGCGCGAATGTAGAAATCGTCCACTCCGCCGATCAAATCAACTTTCTCTTCGAGAGTTAGGTTCTTAAGCAGAGAGTTAGCTCGGGCTTCAACATCAGGGGATGAGGTTTGAGCCTGTGCAAGGAGGAATCGAGGCAACGCCAGAATAATCGCGAGTAAGTATAAGAAGAAAAGTTGTGACGGCTTGCGGAACATGGAACCTCCACTTCGGTGACGTCAACTTGTTTTGATGTTACGCGATTCGCGCTACGGAATCTTCTGGCCGCCAATAAGTTCCACGGCAAGGGTTGCTAACTCGATGTCCTCGCGCGAAGACAGGCCGCTGACCGCAACGGCGCCGGCGACCATTCCATCTTTCCAAATAGGAAGGCCGCCGCCCCAGCCCACGAATCTCGGGTCTCCATAGTAGGCAATGTCATGCCCTTTTTCCTGATCTTTAACCTTATCGCCGATTTCCTTAGTTGGCTTTCGCTCGCGGGCCGCAGTATACGCTTTATTCATAGCGATGCGAATCGAGGAGATGGGAGCGCCGTCCATGCGGGCGAACGCGATGAGTTCGCCATGCGGGTCGGCGATGGCAACCACCACGGACTTCTGCATCTGCGCAGCTTTGTCGACGACGAGGTCAATGATCTTTTTGGCGTCGGAGTAATCGATGACGGGGAGACTTCGCATAGGGTCGAAGAGGCGACTGGAAAAATACAGAGCCGATAAAACTTGCACAGTTTGCGGCAGTTGAAATAAGTAAGAGAGCATTAAAAAACCGGGCTGGGAGATGATGCCCAGTCCGGCCGATATCAGCGAAAATCAGAATCTAAACCTCAACGCGAATTGAATTAGACGGGGGTTATTGACCGTTGAGGTTATCGTTCCAAAACCATTTGCCGCATTGTTAACCGCGCCGGTTACAGGGTCGGTTGCGGGAGCAAAATTCGTGCCTGGGACACCAAACTGCGGGTGATTGAACAAGTTGAAGAATTCCGTACGGAACTCCAGACCATATCGTTCGCTAAACATCATACGCTTGAAGATGGCAAAATCGAAGTTATTGATTCCGGGTGCGCGTAGTGTGGAATCAACGCGGGCTTCATTACCATAGCCCCAGGCTGGCGGCGCGGCAAAGCAATTAACATTGAACCACTGAGCAACGTGGCCGCCGCCCGAAGACTTTCCGCAATCCGGTACGACGTTAGGACGGATGTTGCTGATGCCCAAGCCGGCATTCTCCAGAGCAGTGGCATTGCCAGCCCATGAAATCTTGAGCGGGAAGCCACGTTGGAAGCTGGTTATGCCATCGATTCCCCACCCGCCCACGACCTTGTCTCCGACCCCTGACATTCCAGAGAGGAATCTCTTGCCGTGACCGAAGGGAAGATCTAACACATAGCTAATGATAAGGCGCTGGGATACGTCCTGAGAAGAGAGGGACCGCTCTCCCTTTAAATTGTTATAGTCTTGGACCTGTCCAACGCCGCCGGTTGGCCCTTCGAGCCAACTCGTCAGCGTATCGGTATTACTTAACAATTTCGCATTCGTATAGGCGACTAACAAAGTGCCGCCGCCCGCGAATCGCCGTGTAACAGTTGCCTGCAACGAATTGTAGGAACTGCTGCAGCATCCATAGCCGGCGAGACTTAATCCACTGTATTGGGGATACGGGCGATTAAGCTGTCCGGCAAGGATTGTTGGCGTCTGGAGGTTTGTATTCCCACCTGCGAGCGGATTCAGGATTGGCTGGTCAATCGAGACCGGCTGTCCGGCAGCGGATTGAGCGGCCGCTTGAGCAACAAATGAATCTGGAATCTGATTGATATTCGTGGAGTATTGCTCTAGATGCACGCCTTTCGACCCTGCGTAAGCCACGTCGGCAAAAAAGCCGGCTGGCAATTGGCGCTGGATGTCAAGATTCCACTGCTCTACATATCCCGGTTTCGGGTTAGTGTACGGGGCCAGGGTAGGGGAACCGTTAGAGGCAACGAATTGCGAGAGAGCTGCATTCCCGCCGTTTCTGCCTGGAGGCGGCAATATCCCACTTGGACCAAAGGGGCCCGGTGACGCGCAGCTTGCGGCAAACCCGGCAAAGCCCGCGGCACCCAAGGTGCATCCACTTTCGTCAAGAGTAGCGCTTGGCGATAAACCGTGGTTAGTAGTGGCGAAGAAAGGGCTGGTGGCAAGATTAATTACGTCGTTGTCTGGATTGAGAGCGAAAGAGATATAGTTCGGAATCCAGAAGATTCCATAGCCACCTCGGATCACAGTTTTTTCGTCCAAACCATACGCAAAGCCCACGCGCGGAGAGAACTGCTTTTTATCCAAGGGAAGGTTATTGCTGCTCGAGTTTGAACCGGTGTTAACCAGTAGGGCGTCCCCGGTACACGGAGATAACTTAACCCCGCTACAGCCTGTGACCGTAGCATTCGTGGTGGTAGGACCAAAGTAGCTCAAGCGGTTGAAACGTTCTGACCACCCCCCCTGAAGCTCATACCGAAGTCCCAGGTTCAAGGTCAACTTTGGCGTCACTTTGAATGTGTCATCTACATATAGGGCGCGATAGGTCTGGCGGCCAGCGGTTTGCGCTGGAACCTGAGCTGCACCTTCTGTCTGGTTTACAAATGACGCCGGCCCATTCTGGCCTAAGCCTAGCAGAAAATCGGCGAAGGCAAAGCCCCCAGTCGCCGGATTACCGCTAGTGGGCAACCCGGTGCTGCTAGTCCAGGCACCCGAAAAACCAAACGCCCCGCTGGCTATATTGGTTTGGTAGTAGTTGTCCAGACCTAACTCATACTGAGCGCCGAGCTGAATACTGTGTTTGCCGTGAATCACGGTGAGAGAGGGCGAAATATTGTATTGAGTGTTGTGATCACCAATGCCGCTATTGCCCTGGGTCCTTCCTATGTCGCCAGGGAAGGGGAAGGCCGGCGTAGGGGGCGTCCGCAACACGGACGGAACATCGTTGTTGTAGCTTGCCGGCCATCCGATCTGGGTGAGATCGTAACCGGCGAGGAGAGGAGCACGTAGATAAATAAAGCGACTTCCCGATACGTTTAAATCGCCGATGATGTGTGGAGTGAAGATGTGGTTGAAATCAATGGCGAGCGCCTTGGTGTGATAATTTTCAGCGCAACGGTCCTGGCACAAACCAGTGCCTAATGGGTTGGTTGCAAGATCAAGCAGGCCGTTGTAAGTGAAGCGACCGAATATACGAGTTTTGTCAGTGATGTTCTGATCGACACGGGTCACGAACTGGTTAGTATTGCCGCCGCTGCTGCTCGCCGATGTGAAGTTATCCGGGCTACTAACATTGAAAGCCGAAGCAGCCACTGGACTGTAGTACTTATCCCACAATGCAGTCCCAGCTTTGCTCCATTCTGCCGCCGGGATTTGGTTATTAACGTAAGCTGTGCGCGCGCCCGTGGTCAGGTTCACGGTATACGGATCGTAGAGCTGAACTCCCTGCGTCAGTAAGGAGGAGAAATCGCCCTGCCGGAACGCCGCTGTAGGCACCGCAGTGGAAACAACACCGCCCGTGCGCAGCCGAAATTGTTCCCAACTTACGAAAAAGAAGGTCTTGTCTTTAACGATTGGGCCGCCGATGTTGAAGCCGTAGTTATTCTGCACATAGGGCGGGGGCGCGTTGGATTTACCGGCAGCGATTTCAGATTCTTTGAAGAAATATTCATTCGAGTTCAGCACTTTGTTGCGGAAGAATTCATAGACCGAACCATGGAAAGAGTTGGTCCCTGATTTTGTGCTGAAGTTAGAAACCGCTCCGGAGAACTTACCCCATTCTGCGCCCACGTTGTTGTATTGGACTTTAAACTCGCCAATTGAATCCTGGGTCGGAATGACGACGGGCAAATTAATATAGCCGATATTGAGCGGCTGACCGTCGAGGTACTCCGCGCCTTGATTGGCAAAGGAGCCGCCGACCTGGTAATTGCCCCAGCTAAATGGATTTTGGCCAACCGCCGTGCCGCCGGAGCCGCCTTGCGCGACCGCCGCGGGAGATACGGTTATCAAGTTAAAAATGTTGCGGCCATTCAGCGGGAGCTCATTTGCCTTGCGCTCTTCGATGACCGTGCCTAGGGACGAGGTTTCCGCCTGCAGCAGCGGAGTCTCGGTCGTTACCTCGACGGTTTCAGTGGCCTGGCCAACTGAAAGGCTGGCATCAATGTGCGTGTCCTGTTGAATCTGGACCATGACATTGGTTCGTACAAAATGTTTGAATCCGGGTTTTTCGATGTCGAGGTGATACTCGCCGGGTAGCACGTTAACGAATTGGTAAGCGCCTTCGCCGTTTGTGGGCTGGGTATGCTTTTCCTGAGTTCCAGTGTTTGTAAGGGTGACTTCAGCGCCCGGTACGGACGCGCCGGAAGGATCTACCACTGTGCCGTCGACGGTGCCGTAGGTACTTTGGGCCCTGACTGAAAGAGAAGTAGCGAGGACTAAAACCACAGCGAACAGAAGCGTCTGCAACCTGGAAGACGTCATACCTGCTCCACCTTCAGAAATTGGAATATGTATCTTAGATTTTGGATTAACTTAAAAGTAAGTCGGGTATCCACACGAATCCGACTAATCTTTTTGAGTTATCCCTGTCAATAGTTACGGCAATGTGAAAGGAGTTGTACCAAGTTAGTGGAAGGATGTATCAAAAGAGACAAACAACAGCGGAGTGTTGGTCTTACGCTCCCGCTAGGGGTGATTCGCTTCTTTTCTCAGCAGAGCATAGAGAAAGGGCTTTCCGGTTGGCTTCTGGCTGCCGCCGTGCGGCTCAACTGTAACGAAGACAGCATCAATCTCGGCGAGTTGCTTGGGATCATCCCAACGAAGAACCCAGCGGCGGTTTGACTCGCTATCCATGTAAAGAATGCCCAGATTCATGGGATGCGCTTTGCCAGAAAGCTCGGCATCTTTCTGTCCCCATACCTGGAAGGCACTGGCGTTCTTGACTCCGGGTTGGCGATCGAGATCGAAAGCGTAGAAGATGAGCGATTTGTTCTGCGTGTAAAACACGCGGCCAAAAGGCTTGCGGGTGCGGCTTCCGCTGTCGACATCGAAAACGTCGGCGATATACAACTTCCGGGCGCCCATGAGTTCGCGAATGTCGCGGTCAGAGGCCAAATACTGTTCGTTGTCTTTGAGCCTGCGATCCTGCTCGCGAGTGGCGGCGGAAAGTTCATCGATCTTCGATTCCAGCGATGCGAGGTGCACGAGCGCACGATCATGCTCGGCGCGAAGGCTGGTGAACTCCGCTTGAAGAAGTTGGTAGGCCTTTTCTGCGTCGCGAACTTGCGCCGCCAGTTTGTCGCGCTCTTCGGAGACCTCTCGGAGTTGGGCTTCCCCTGCATTTTTAGCGGTCGAGAGTTTGCTGGAATGGTCCTCGGCCGCGCGCAGCGCTGCACGCAATCCAGCGAGATCGCGTTGTTCGGTAGAGATCTGCTTTTGCAACCGGGATATCTGAGATCCCTGCGCAAAGAGCAAATCGTCCGCCGTTTTCTTTTCTGAGGAGAGTTGCTGAAGGCGCGCGGGCTCAGGAGATACGAGGGGAGGGCTTAAAGTCTGTGATCGCACCACTTGCCGGCGACTGCCGAGTTGATAAGCACCCACGCCTATCGTGACAAAAAGGCAAGCGGCGGCGGCAATCCATCGTGCACCCAGGTAACGAGGCCACAAAACACTGGCGACGCGAGGCTGGACGGCAAGCACAACCGCAGAAGCTTCGGATTCTCGAATGCGCGAGGATAGTTCGTTTCGTGCCGTCCGGCATCCCCAGGCTTCGGCTTCTGACACGTGGCCGATGTCTGCCGCGAGAAAGTCCATGCCTTCTGAGCTAAGCAGGGAGTATTCAGCAGAAATTGTTCGGCACGCTTCGCACCACTCCAGATGCTGTTTCAGTTCAATTGTTTCGCTGACGGTGAGCCCATGCGCCTGCGCCAGAGCGGCCAGTTCTTTAAATTTCTCGTGGTCGTTCAGACGTTCAGTCTCACGCATTGTGGTTTTCCCGAAGCCTCTTCACGCCTGGGCTCTTGCGCAACCGTTCCAAGCCGCGATAGAAATGGTGGCGCACGTTGCCAAATGGCTCGCGAAGTCGTTCGCTGATCTCTCTTAGATCCAGACCCTCGAAATAAAACAGCTCCAAAGTTCGGCGCTGGATAGCGGTCAACTCTTCAAAAGCACACCGCAGATGCGAGAAGTCAAGTTTTACGCCGACTTCGTGCTCGACGTCGGTCTGCCCTATTAGAGTATCCTGCACAGACTCGATATCCGTACCAGAGTAAAAACCGCGCCGCGATAAATGTGCACGACGGTCGCGGGCCCGGCTGAAGGCAACCTGCACGATCCAACCTTTCGCGGTGCCCTTGCTGGGATCGTAGAGTGCAGCTTTCTGATAGAGGCTTAAGAAGGCTTCCTGCACCACATCGTCGGCTTCATTGCGGTCATTCAAGATACGAAGAGATATCGCGAAAACCAGCCTCGCATACCGCCCGAACAGCAGGTCCAAAGCCTCCGCATCCTTGGCAACGAGGCCGGCCATGAGTTCTTCATCGGTGGGCGGGCGAACCCCAACTGGTTGAGGCGTTGGGATCGAATCTTGCCGCTCCGTCCCCCATATCACGGGGAATGCCAGCGCGCGTCCATTCAGAGGAGTGCTCATTTTAAAAGGCTAGTTTTGCTGGACCCCAAACCTGGAACTCTTACCCCAATCGATACACTGCCGACTATCCGGCACGCGTGCCGCGAAGCATACATCAGATTGCGCCCGTTTTGAAAATGTTTTTTGACGCGCGGCAAAAACAATTTTGCAAAGGCTGGTACAGATTTGCGATGCCTGCCGTAACTCGGAATTTAATCTTTTTCAATTTATTTTCGAGGTATTTCCTTTCCCTGCGCGACTGGCTTATGGTAGTTTTCGCCTCTCGTTTCCATAAAGAGGAGAAGTTGCCGAGCCACGTAGCCGGAATGAAGTTGGGCCGCATGCGTAGACTGGTTCTAGCATTGTTGCTGGGTGTGCTGCTTCGCGGCATGCTCCAGGCGCAGTCAGCCGATGCATCGCTCACCGGGCGAATCACGGATCCGAGCAAGACAGTGATTGCCGCAGCCACAATTACCGTCATTAACAGCGGGACCGGGATCCATTATCAGGGTCTCACCAACGAAACCGGGACTTACTACATTTCTAACCTTCCACCGGGGCGGTATCGCATTGAGGTGGAAAAGCTTGGATTCAAAGCGGTGATCCAGGCGGGTGTCGTTCTCCACGTGCAGGATGCGCTGCAAGTGAACTTTGAAATGATGGTTGGATCGACCTCCGAGAGCGTGACTGTGGAGGGAGAGCCATTGCCGCTCGACACGGAGTCGTCCACGGTTGGCACGGTGGTCGAACAGCGGAAAGCCAACGAACTGCCGCTGAACGGGCGCAATGTCTTTAACTTAATCGTGTTGGCGCCGTCGGTGATACCTCAAGGCAGTTCCACTGGTACGCCGGTAGGAGTCAATCCGTTCGGGTGGGGAAATTACCAGGTAAATGGCTCCTTCGGAAATCAGAGTGCCGAGTATCTCGACGGCCAACCGCTGAACATCGGCTATATCAACTTACCGGTGCTGATTCCCACACAGGATTCGATTCAGGAATTCAAAGTCCAGACCAGCAACCTGGGAGCGGAGTGGGGCCGGTTTGCCGGCGGCGTGACGAACCTTACTACCAAGGGGGGAACGAGTTTCTTGCACGGTGAGGTTTATGAGTACCTGCGAAATCGCATATTCAATGCGAACAACTATTTCCTGAATGCAGCGGGAAAGCCGCGGCCGGGATGGGTGCAAAATCAGTTTGGAGCAGAAGCTGGAGGTCCTTTGCCGCTTCGTTATCCCGGCGGGCGAAATCGGACGTTCTGGTTTGCGAGTTGGGAGGGATTCCGATTGCGAACGGGAGAACCATTCACGGCGACGGTTCCGACCGCGGCGGAACGCGCCGGAAATTTCTCGGCCACAGACACGGCGATTATGGATCCTTGCGCGGGCACAGTTAATAGCGTAGGCGCGTGCCCGGGAAGCACGGCTTTGCCAATTCCGTTCCAGGGCAATGTGATTCCTTCCGGCCGCATCAGTCCGACGTCCAAAGCGCTTCTCAATCTGTGGCCGTCGGCAAATAGCCCGGGAATGGTAACTCCATCGGGCACGATCAACAACTTCAATACGGTTGCCAGCACTGGAGGCAGCCAGAACCAGATAGTGACGCGAGTCGATCAGGATCTTGGCACCCGGCAAAGACTCATGGTGCGTTTCAGTTATTGGAACGTGCTGGATTTGCCGGTCGATCCGCTGCAAAACGGCGTGTGCGTCGACCGCTGTTCGGAAAAATATTCAACCGATGCTGCGGCTGTTTCCTACAATTACAGTCTCAATCCCATTACGATTTTTGATTTACACGCCAGCCTCAGCCGATTCAAATACAATCGGTCTCCAAAAAATGCCGGATTTGATCTGACTTCGATTGGCTGGCCATCGAGCTACAATGCGACTGTCCCGGCGATCATGCGAACCCCGCCCACTCCCTGTGTCGCCAATTTTGCCGACAATATCATGTGTTCGCAGGGGCAGAGTTTTATTCAGGACTGGGACACGCAATATTATCTGGCTCCCAGTTTGACGTTGATGCGCGGGCGCCATCGGTATCACTTCGGCCTACAGTACCAGGCGGGATACGACAACTACGCGCAAACGAACGTGGCCAGTGGAGCCTTCGATTTCTGCGCCGCCGGCCAGCCATGCTTCACCAGATTTTCTTTCGCCGATTTCCTGTTGGGATATGCGGACAACTTCAGCAATTTTGAAAACCATTTCTTCGCACAGGCCGTTGTTCCCGCATTCACCGCGGGGAAGCAAACGTATCGTGGCTTCCATTTCAACGACGTCTGGCATGTCAAGGACAGGTTGACGGTCAGTCTAGGGCTTCGCTATGACCTACAGGGACCGTGGTCCGAGCGCTTTGACCGGCTTTCGAATTTTGTGCCCGGCGCGCCGAGCTATCTGAACCAGCTTCTTCCGCCCGGTTCTCCGACAGTCATGGGGGATGTCTATTTGGTTCCCCCTGGAGTGCGGCACAACCTTCCGCTTCAGAAGGACAATTTTGCGCCCCGAATCGGTGTGGCGTACGGCTTGACGCCAACGACCATCATCCGCAGCGGCTACGGAATTTTCTGGGTGCCGAACGACGTTTCGTTCGCGCTGAATCCGATCAATGACATGATCAACGCGAGTGCCACAACTTTTAC
>PLBX01000444.1 GCA_003135495.1 Acidobacteriaceae bacterium
CCGCACCAGGTGAAGAAAATCGCCGCCGACGACATTCCGTGCAGGATGAAGGCCCCCGCCATTGGCGATAGTGAGCATCGTGGTGTTGGGATCGGCGTGCGGATCGGGCGCCTCAGGATCCGAGGGATTGATCCGAATATAGTGACGCCGAAAACCGTCGACCAGTTCACCCGCTGTGGTGACGGTCCATTCTTCAACGTGCGCCGCCAACCAGTCTGCGTACTGCAGAAGAAAATCCGCGATGCTGGTTTCATCGCGCTGTTGGGCAAACTCCGCGGCACACACCAGGCTGGCGATCACCGTGGCGAGGGTCGAGGGAGAATAGCCGGCGTTCTCCTCCCAGCGTTCCTGGGCGGTTACCGGCCCTTGCCGGATGAGATAGGCCGCGGCACGCATGATCATAATGTACGGATTGAACTGGCTCGGCGTGACGCCCTCGCGATACACACGCCACGCCAGCAGGATGGGAGCGGCCATTTCATCGAGTTGCACTCCGGACCCATAGGCAGTCCCATCGATCCAGCTGTTCTGCGGGAACCGACCGTCGATTCTCTGAATGGTCGCGAGCCAGATCAATGCGCGCAGCGGAGTCCCGGTCTGACCCATTGCGAGGAGTGCGGTCGCGCTCTGTGCCAGGTCGCGTGGCCAGACCAGATGATACCCGCCCAGATCGTCGTCGCTCCTTATCTCGCCCCACGGGATGCTCAACGAGGCCACCAGGGCGCCTTGAAACGTTTTGTCTTCATGAGCGAGCAGGATGCAGCGGCTCAGCCGATACATGTGGCCGCCGTCCGACGTGTGTTCGCTGAAATCGGACTGCGGCTTGCTCGCCGTGCATTGCCACTGGCGCACAAAGGCCTCGCGATGAACCTCGAACGGCTCCGCCAGCGATTGCAGCAACGTCGCCACTGTGCTCTGAGAACTATTCCCAAACGCAACGGCAATCGTAAAGGAGTCTCCGCCCTGAGGCACGATCTCGCCAGTCAGCGCGATGTTGCCAGGCCCGGCTGCTCGGAATTCCCAGTCCATCGTGAAATGTGTCATCACGTCCTGCCACCCGTCGCTGGCACCGACATATCCGATGGATCGCCGAGAAAACCCTCCGCTGCATCCCATGACCTCATGCACACCCTTGTGCGCGGCATGGAGCAGGTTGTTCCCGCCGATTTCAGAACACCAACCGGAATTGCCCGCGCCTTGGCGCGCAAGGTGCGGAGCCAACAGCGCATAGAGCCGCAGCTTGCCGCGCAGTGATTCATCAAGCACTTCGAGTTTCGTATGCATGAGCACCACCGAGCGATGCGGATCTGCGAGGATGTGTTTGATCAGTCGGTAGCGCCCGTTGTGGTCTGAATTGGTGAGCCGGTAGAAAAGGCAATCCCGTTCCGGATATTCGATCCGGTGATCCAAGTCGCGCTTTTCCTCGTGGCAAAACGTTTCTCCGTCGCTGATGAGAAACTGAAAATCGCGCGTGTTCGGCTCGTCCACACACGGGTAGTAGATTTCGTTGACAATGCCATGGCTGAGCGTAAACCAAACTCGGCAGCTTGTATGATACCCGGTGCCCAAGCCTTCCTTCGCACTGGAGGTCCAGCGGGACTCGATTCCGAATGCGCCGAACGCGTCTGAGTTGTTAGGTGTATTCATGTGAGGATGTGAGACGCGTCTACAAGTTCCCTTGCCTTGTGGATCTTTTCTTTTTATTCGCCTGATGAACGAATCGTTCGGGAGTTGATCCACTGTACCGCTTTGTCCACAGGCGATATCCGCCTTCGAATGCGTGTGCATTCTGTCCCAGGCGCGCGCGGGGTGGAAGAGCTTTGAGCCGCCGAGCGTTGCCTCCTCCGAGTACCACATAATCAGCTTGTATCGCGGTTTTGAGTAACTGAACGACCTTGCTCACACGACGACGCCATTTCTTTTTTCCCTTTCGCTTCAATGCCGTCGTCCCACATAGTCTTCATAGCTCCGGCCCTTCTTGTAGGGCAAGTGCGCCAGCTCCAAGGCCTCCAATGCGTTATCCACGACCAGGGCGGAGCCAAGCCCGGTACCCAAACCAAGAAAGAGCATCCGGCCACCCTGATAACTGCCCAGCGCCTGCATCGCCGCGTCATTGACGATTTTGACCGGCCGCGCAAACGCCTTTGTGAAGTCAAACCCTAACCAGCCTCGCCCGAGATGATACGGCTCCATGATGGGAGAGCCGTGGACCACCGGCCCTGGGTAGCCAATCGAGACTACATTATATTTCCACGTGCCCGTCACGGCGCGCACTGCCGCAACCATCTTCGCCGCCGTCATGTGTGGACCGGACGGAATTTTCACAGGCTTCTTGTGACCGGTGGCCAGCACCTTCACATGCGTACCGCCAACGTCGATGACCAGAATTATCATGCGATCGTCCTCCAGGCATGGCCATCGCGTTTGATCAACTCATCGCCTGCCTTGGGTCCCCACGTGCCTGCCGCGTAATTGGGAAAATTTCGAGGACGAGTGTTTGTCCACACCTCAAGCACGGGCATCAAGAATCGCCATGCCGCCTCGATCTGATCCTCGCGCATGAATAATGTCGGATCGTTGTTCATCACATCCCAGAGCAACGTCTCATAGGCCTTTGGCGAGGGCCTGGTAAAGGTTTCGTTATAGCGAAACCGCATCTCGACCGGCCGCAGCAGCATTTGTAGCCCTGGGATCTTGGCCTGAAAACCCAACACGATGTTTTCCTCTGGCTGGATCGACAGCACGAGTCGAGACGGATACCAGCCCTGGGAAGCGTTAGGAGGAAAAGACTGGTGTGGCACCGCGCGGAAATGGATGGCTACTTCCGTACACTGCCGGGACAGACACTTGCCCGTGCGGAGATAAAAGGGAATACCCTGCCACCGCCAGTTGTCGATGAACAACTGTAAAGCCGCATAGGTTTCTGTATGTGAGTGAGGGGCGATGTCGTCTTCCGTGCGATACCCGCGCACGTTTTTGCCGTCACGAGTCCCCCGGCCATACTGCCCGCGCACCGTGCATCTCCTGACGGCGTCCGTGCGAATTGGCCGAAGCGCATGGAGTACGTCGACTTTCTTGTTGCGGATCTCATCGGCAGTGAACGTGACCATTGGTTCCATGGCTACTAGACACAGGAGTTGCATCAGATGATTCTGGACCACGTCGCGCAGCGCCCCCGCCTGGTCATAATAGCGACCACGATGCCCTATGCCCACCGCTTCGGCCACGGTGATGGTCACACAGTCCACATACCGCCGGTTCCAAATCGGCTCAAAGAGCGGATTGGCGAAGCGGAAGACCAGAATGTTTTGCACCGTCTCTTTGCCCAGGTAATGGTCGATGCGGAAAATCTGTGATTCGTGGAAACTGTTCGTGAGCACGCGAGTCAGTTCGCGCGCTGAATCCAAATCGTGACCGATCGGCTTTTCCACAACAATCCGCGCGCGCGCGCGATCCCGATTCAGGCCCGCCTCGGCGAGCATGTTGGGGATTACCCCCACCATCGCCGGCGGCGTAGCCAGGTGAAACACGTGACCGGCTTTCACCTTCCACTCCTTCTCCAGGTGCGCGCAACGCTTCGCCACCTGAGCGTAGGTTGCCGGGTCTTTGAAATCTCCCTGTTGATAGGTGACGTGCTCAGAGAAGTGTTTCCAGTCTGTGCCTTTCGCTTTCCCGTTCGGCGAAAACCGGTTCACGCCGTCGAGATAACGTGTGTGCACCTGCGCATTGCGGAGAGTGGCGCGATCCACGGCCATAATCGCAAACTGTTGTGGCATCCGTCCGTCTCGGTATAGATCGAACAAGGACGGGATCAACTTGCGCCAGGTCAAATCACCCGCCCCACCAAAAATCACAAAAATGGTCGGAGAAATCTCCATGTGCGTCACCCTTTCTCCCATTGGGTATGGAACGTCCCTTTGGCATCGATGCGCTCGTAGGTGTGTGCGCCAAAATATTCGCGTTGCGCCTGGATCAAATTCGCCGGTAGCCATGCGCTGCGCCCACTATCGAGATACGCGAGCGACATCATCAGACTAGGCGCGGGAATCCCTAACTCGCTTGCGACGCCCACCACTTTGCGCAGGTTTTGCTGATGAGCCATGACCGTCTTCGAGAGGGTTGGGTCGAGGAGCAGATTGGATAGGTCGCGTCTGGCACGAAACGCGGCACGGATGTCCTCCAACAGGGTGGCCCGAATAATGCACCCGCCACGCCAGATGCGAGCGACTGCTTCGAGGTCCAGATGATACGCGTGCTTGGTTGACGCCGCGGCCAGCAACGCCATACCCTGCGCGTACGTAATGATCATCCCTGCATACAGGGCGCTCCGCAATTGACCGATGAACATCTGGCGGTCGCCGTCAACGCTGCGGATGGGTCGTGGCAGGACGCGACTGGCTTCCTTGCGTTCCTGGTCGCACCCAGACAGATTTCGCATCGCCACCGCCACGTCCATCGTCGGCATGGGCACGTGCAGGTCCATGGCATCCTGTGACGCCCACATGCCCGTGCTTTTCTGCCTGGCTTCATCGAGGATCACATCGATGAGTCGCTTGCCGGTCTGCTCGTCCGTCTTCCGGAAGATGTGGCTGGTGATCTCCAGCAGATAGCCAGCCAGTTCGCCGGTGTTCCACGCGTTGTACACGTCATACAGTTCGTCGTCGTTCAACCCGACCCCACGCTTCATCAAATCGTAGGTTTCGGCGATCAACTGCATCAGGCCATATTCGATCCCGTTGTGGACCATCTTGACGTAATGGCCGGCCGAGCCCGGGCCGAGCCAGGTGACACAGGGCTCGTGGTCCACTTGGGCGGCGCTCGCCTCAAAAATCGGCTGCACCCGTTCGTAGGCTTCGCTCGCGCCCCCCGGCATGATGCTTGGCCCATAGCGCGCGCCGTGCTCGCCGCCCGACACGCCCATGCCGAAAAACTGAATCCCACGCTCCGCCAACGTCTTGGCCCGCAGGTCCGTGTCATTGAAGTGCGAGTTGCCGCCGTCGATGATGAGATCGCCGTGCGCTAGCCACGGCAGCAGATCGCGAATGACCGCATCGACGGGCGGGCCGACCGGGACGAGCAGCATCACGGCGCGCGGAACCCGGAGCAGGCCGACAAATTCTTTCAACGTTGTTGCCCCGCGGATGTCCCGGCTTGCCGCTTCGTGGCGCAACGCGTCAGTTTTGCTGGCATCCTGGTCGTATCCCACCACCGAATAACCATGATCAGCTATGTTCAGTACAAGGTTGCGGCCCGTCAACAGGCGTTCGCACCGCCGCAGTCCGTTTCTCCTCCAGGGTGTTCATCAAGAGGTCGAACGCCTTGGCGAACTTGTGGAGGCCTTCGTCTTCGAGCTGCTGGGTGGCCGCGTCGAGATCAATCCCCACTTCGCCTAGTCGCCGAAGTGTCTCGGAGGCCTTCACGGCGTCGTTCGTCAACCGAGACGTCGGTTTGCCGTGGTCTCGATAGGCTGCGAGCGTCTCCAACGGAATCGTGTCGATTGTGTCAGGTCCGATGAGCGCCTCGACATACTTCAGATCGCTATACGCGGGATTCTTGGTGCTGGTGCTGGCCCAGAGCACACGCTGCGTCTGCCCGCCCTTGGCGGCAAGCGCCTTCCACCGCGGAGAAGAAAAAATGCGCTGGTAGGCTTCATAAGTCAGCTTGCCATTGGCAATGGCAACTTTTCCAAGAATGCTTTGCAGCTTAGCCTTGCGCGATCCGTTCCTTTCTTTCTTTATTTGTTCATCCAGCAGCGAGTCGACAAGCACATCGATACGGCTGATAAAGAAACTGGCGACGCTGGCAACTTTGCTGATATCCCCGCCAGAGGTGGCAAATTTCTCGACGCCATCGATGAAGGCTGCCGCAACATCCTCATACACCGGCTGCGCGAATAAGAGCGTGACGTTGACGTTGATGCCTTCGCCGATCAACTGGCGAAACGCAGGAATGCCCTCGGCGGTGCCCGGCACCTTTATCATTACGTTTTCGCGGGCCACACTCTTCCAGAGACGGCGCGCCTCTTCAATCGTGCCTTCGGTATCATGCGCGAGATAAGGCGAGACTTCTAGACTCACGTAGCCGTCGCGTTTCTTCGTGTTCTTGTAAACGGGGGCGAGCACGTCGGCGGCATCCTGAATGTCACGGATGGCGAGGAGTTCATAACGGGCCTTGGCATCGAGATTAGAGCGCGCGGCCAGCGAATCGAGGAAATCCTGATACTGCCCTCCGGCGATCGACTTCTCGAAGATTGAGGGGTTGGAGGTCATGCCGCAGAGGCCGTCCTCGTCGATCAGGCGCTGCAGCTCTCCGCTCTTCATCAGATCGCGACGAATGTAATCGAGCCAGATGGATTGCCCAAGAGTGTGAAGCTGGATGAGAGGATTTATGGCTTTTGCAGTTTCAAGAGTGCCGACTGGATTCATAAAATCTCCTAACTTCCTAATTGCAGAGTCGAGAGGTCAGATTGCAGATTTGAGGATTTTGATCTCACCTCAGCAATGTAACCTCGGACCTCTGACCTCGCCCTCACTTAAGCTGGTCGCGCGCAGCTTGCACGATGGCTTCGGAATTGAAGCCGAATTTCTTCTGCAAATCCTTGAGCGGCGCGGATGCCCCAAACGTGTGCATTCCTATGATGCGGCCTTTCAACCCTGTGTAACGCGCCCAACCCAGCACGGAAGCCTGCTCGACGGCCACTCGCGCGGTTATTTCAGGAGGAAGAACCTGATGGCGGTAACCTTCGTCCTGGTGTTCGAATATTTCCCATGACGGCATGCTGACCACTCGCGCTCGAATGCCATCGGCCTTTAATTTTTCGTAGGCCTCGATGCAGAGATAAACTTCGCTGCCCGTAGCCATCAGGATGACCTGCGGCTTGCCGCCTTCGGCATCGGCCAGAACGTAGGCCCCGCGCGCGAGTCCACTTGCCGGCGCATATTTTGTTCGATCGAATGTGGGCAATGCCTGGCGCGTAAGAACCAGCGCCGCCGGTTCTTTTTTCAACGACATGATTATTTTCCACGCTTCGACCACTTCATTCGCGTCTGCTGGACGCAACGTGATCAACCCGGGTATCGCGCGCAGCGTGACCAGTTGCTCGATGGGCTGGTGCGTGGGTCCATCTTCGCCGACTCCGATGGAATCGTGGGTGAAGATCCAGAGCGACGGAATTTCCATGATGGCGGAGATGCGAATCGGCATCTTCATGTAGTCGCTGAAAATGAGAAAGGTCGAGCCATAGGCGCGGAGTTTGGATAGCACCATCCCATTCACGATCGCGCCCATGGCGTGTTCGCGAATGCCGAAGTGGAAGTTGCGCGCGTTGTAATGATTCGCTTCAAAGTCACCCGCTCCATCGAAGGTGAGGCGCGTCTTAGTAGACGGATATAAATCCGCCGAGCCGCCCATGAGCCACGGGTGATTCTTCGCGATGGCATTAAGAACTTTGGAAGAAGATTCGCGAGTCGCGAGACCTTTGGCATCGGCGGGGAATGTGGGCAATTCCTTATCCCAACCATCGGGAGATTCGAAGCGCCGCATGCGTTCGTATTGCGCGGCCAACTCGGGAAACTGCGCCTTATATTTTGCAAACAGCGCCTTCCACTGGCCATTCAACTGCCGCCCGCGCTTGCCCATAACGTCGCGAAAGTTTTCGTAGACTCCGTCGGGGACGAGAAACTTGGCATCTTCGGGCCAGCCGTAAAAGCGCTTTGTCAGCTTCACTTCTTCTTCGCCGAGCGCTTCACCGTGAGCTTCCTTTGTGTCCTGGCGGTGCGGCGAACCGTAGCCGATGTGACTGTTCACAATAATCAGCTTCGGACGATCTTTGACGTCAAGCGCGTGCTTGTAGGCGTCGGTCAGCGCCGCCAGATCGTTGGCATCACGAACGTGCGACACATCCCATCCATACGCCACGAATCTGGCAGCGACGTCTTCGTCAAACGCGAGGTCGGTGTTGCCCTCTATGGTGATGTGGTTGCTGTCGTAGATCCAGCAAAGGTGTGAAAGTCTGAGATGCCCGGCAATGGAGGCGGCTTCCGAGGAAATTCCTTCCATCATGTCGCCATCGCCGCAGAAAACCCAAGTGTTGTAATTGAAGAGTTCGAATCCGGCACGATTGAAGTAGGCAGCCAGCCAACGCTCGGCGATAGCCATGCCAACGCTGTTAGCAACTCCTTGACCGAGCGGCCCGGTGGTGGTCTCGACGCCGGAAGTTAGACCGTACTCGGGATGTCCAGGAGTTTTACTTCCAATCTGCCGAAAATTCTTCAGGTCATCCAGCGTTAGAGCTGGTGTGGAAAGAACTTCACCATCGGGCGTGACCGAGCGAACTCCAGCCAGATGAAGAAGCGAATACAGCAGCATGGATGCGTGCCCATTGGAGAGCACGAATCGGTCTCGATTTGGCCAGACGGGATCTTCGGGATCATAGGGCAGGAACTGCTGCCACAGAGAGTATGCGACCGGCGCAAGCGCCATCGGAGCTCCGGGATGACCGGAGTTTGCTTTTTGCACTGCGTCTATCGAAAGGGTGCGGATGGTGTTGATACACAACTGATCGAGCTGTGTTCCGGTGGCGATAGACTGTTCGCTGACTGCCATCAATCCTCTCCTCGCAGTTCCGCTAGCATTTCGCTTAGTAACTTAGATGAACCTACCGGCAAATGGATACAACTACGCCATCCGCTAAGTTTACATCGGGATTGTCGAACCAGCAGACGCACGAGAGGACGAAGTGCAGAATTATTGTAGTCGCTATGCGGTCTGACTTTCGCTCAGGCGGTTCCTGTAGCGTCTAGTAGAATTTTTTATCGTTATTGATTCGGTGTTGAAGAGTAGAAGCCAATTCGTCCACATCGACTGCCGAGAGATTCATCGAGCCCGGTTCGAAGACTGGATTCCGATTGGTGCCGACTGCATCGCGCCGCACCTGGATCAGCAAAGCCTGAACCGCTTCGGGGTCGTATTTCTGCGGACTCATGCGTATCAGTTCTTGCAGCGCCGCTCCAATGGGCAAACTTTCGCGATAGGGACGTTCGCTGGTCATGGCATCAAAAGTATCGGCCAGAGCTATGATGCGCACCGCTTGCGGCATCTCGTCTGCGTGTAGGCCATCGGGATAACCGGAGCCATCGCCCCGTTCGTGATGCCAGCGCACAATTTCCGGAATCTGAGGCCAGGGAAATTGCACCTGGCTGACGATCTGATGGCCGACGGTAGTGTGATCGCGCATCTCGCGGGATTCTTCGGCATCGAGTTTCGAAGTTTTCCCGAAGAGCCGTTTGTCCACCGCAACTTTGCCAATATCGTGCAGATATCCGGCGGAGCGCAGCGAGGCAACATCGGCTGGCGCCATCCCCAGAGCTTCGCCGATCGCCTGAGCGTAGCGGCCGACTCGAAGCGAATGTCCGTGAATGTTGACGTGCTTTACGTCTATCGCAGTGGCAAAGGCCTCAAGCGCGTTGTCGTAAAAGCTATGCAGCGACGCCAGCAGCCGCAGATTTTCAGTAACCCGTTGCGCCAATGTCTGCCCGAGCGTGTGATTCTGGATGCCCAGCGCCAGATAGTGACTCAGCATTTCAAAAGCGTCGAGAGCGTCCTCTTCGTATTGGCCATCGCCTTGCCGGCGGCCCAGGGCAATTACTCCGACCAACTTGCCACGAACTTTTAGCGGGCAAATGCACTTGAACAGCTCAGGCGCAACATTTCCGTTAGAACTCAGAAACGCGTCGTAGCTGGAACTGTTCAGCAGCACCGGCCCGACGGCTGCGGTCAAGGTGTGAATATGGCGAGGAAGGAGGGGGATCAGCGACGGCTCCGGCAGCAGCGTGAACCCTTGGGCATCGACGGAAGTAAGCAGCGAAGGGCGATCGCCAAATGAAAAAAGGACGGCCTCGCGCGCGCCGGATGCTTCCATCACGGCCGCTACCATGGTGCGAGCGGTCTGTCGGAAATCGCGATCCGCAGTAAGTTCAGGACCCAAATCCGCCAGCGCTTCGACCGTTCGCAAAAGCTTCTTGAGATTGGTTCCCTGCAATCCGTTGCGGAGGTGCGAGAAACCAGAGCACCCACAGCGTAGCATTCGGCCGGGAGACGATTGTTGGTTAGTTTGGTGCGAGATCCGTGCCTTGCATTCGTCGATCAGGAAGGGCGATCCTATCGTGAGCAATGTTGATAACAATGTTGAGGACAATGCTGAAATTAACGCTGCGAAGAATCGCCAAGAGTTGGCCGTGATTGGAAAGATGATTTTGTTCACGATTTGGGCACTGTACTCCCGCTAGTTATCTTGACAGCCATTGTCAGTTCGCTCATACTTCGGCCAAATTGCTTGCGCCGCGCGCATTTTCGCGTGTTCGGCGGCAGCGTGTTGAGATTTGTCGGATCAACTTTACTAAACGACTAAATAACTCGAGAGAGACTTGTGGTTAGTCCCCCGTCCAGCCAAATTCGCGCCGGTGCAAAATTCAACACATTCGAGCGCGATTTTTCGTCGCAACCTTTCACCGCCTTGCGCGATGACGCATCCAGCAACCCAGCGCGTGTCTTGGACGAAAGCACAGCGCTAAAGCACTTGAAAGATTTGGTCGCCGCTGGCCATCACCGCCTGGAGACGATGCTCGCGACTCTAACCGACGTCGCCTGCCGTCTTACCGGCGCTANNTCGCGATGTGGAAAGATGGCGCCATGATTTGCCGCGCCCGCAGCGGCGACATTGCTCCGCCTCTCGGAGCACGCTTGAGTGCAGACACAGGCATATCCGGCGAATGTCTCCGTACAGGCAAAGTTCTGAATTGCGCGGACAGCGAGAATGATCCGCTGGTTGATGTGGAAGTGTGCCGCCGGCTAGGTTTGCGCTCAATTGTGGTTCTTCCGATTCAAGGCTGGCGGGGAATCAACGGAATTCTCGAAGTGTTTTCGACAAAGCCGGCAGGCTTCACAAATCAAAATATCGAATTGCTGCAGCAACTGGCGGCGCTGGCGGAGCGGGCACGGTCGGCACGTCCTCACGGCGCATCGTCGTCGGCGCCGAGAGAACAAGTTAAGGTTGATGAGAGAAAACCGTCGGGCCTGCTTCCAGCGTCCGATCGCATCGCCGAAGTGGCAATAGCTTTTCTCGGCAGTCGATCAAAATTTTTGGGGCTTGGCTTCGGATTACTTGCCATCGCGCTTTTTGCGCTGTCGATCTGGCTGGGCTGGCGGGGTGCGGAGCGGCAAGAAGAAAAAGCGCTCGCGGTGCAAACCTCCGCCAACATTTCTACCGCACGGGATGCTCGTTCCAGCGCCGCCGCCATTCAGGTGGTTGCGGAACGATTGCCGGACGGTGAGAGGGCTGGACATTTTTCTTTCAACGAAGTAGCCGCCAATCATGCTGCCGCGCCGAGTGGCTTTGATGATGATCCAGTCTGGAAACGCGATCCCGGCGGCGAGCGGATATTTCCGTCCACTGGCAAGCCTTCTGCAGGCACGCCGCTGAAACTCGCGGCCCAAGTCGATCGAATTGCCGCAGCGCAAAAGCCCGATCATTCCACGAGACCAAAACCGTTGCTGGCCGCCGTTCACGGAGAGGCTGGCACGTTTCCGACGTCGCGTCGGGTAAGCAATCTCGACGGACTAAAGAACGTCTCTCGTGATTTTATTTCCGCCGACCTGAGCAATCACGCGGTGATGAACGATGCCTCGTCGGAAGCAGAACGTGACTCCCCGCTATTTATTAAAGGCCTTTCCGGAGGCGAATTGATTCATAAGGTCGCACCGGTTTATCCCGACGAGGCTCGCCGTCAGCGACTGGAAGGCTCTGTCGCGCTATCGGCCACGGTGGCCGAAGACGGAACGGTGCGCGATGTAAGTGTGATCAAGGGTTCGCCCTTGCTAGCCCAGTCCGCCGAGGATGCGGTTAAGCTGTGGCGCTACCAACCCTATGAGCTTGACGGAAAAGTCGTGAAGAATGTGATCACGATTCATGTAGATTTCAAACTTACCAACTGAACGTCGACGATTACACTCCAACGACTACACTCCAACTGGGAATGGTTTGGCGTGAGTTTCGGAGCCCACGGACAACCCCGCAAATCGCCCTTGCAGCAGCGACATTAGCCCCGTAACCCAGTATCCAATCACAAATAAAAGAAGGAAGGGAACAGTAATATAATTCTCGTTCTCAATGGCATAAAAGACTGCCAGCGCAAAATACGATCCGATCAGCAATTCGATCCAGGGGACCCATCCCAGGCGCTTCCGATATTTTTTTGCGCCCACTTTGTCTTTCTTCGATTCGACGCGGTACTTCGGAGTTCGCGCGAACGCGGTTTGCTTCCCCACCAGAGCCTCGAGTACGGCGCGCGTATTCGTTACCGTCAATCCGATTCCAAGAGCCATTAACAGAGGAAGGTAAATCAGCGATCGTACCCAGGTTTTGGGAAACAATTCTTTTTGCGACACCATGTAGAAACTTGAAATAGAGAATGTTGACGCCATGAACAGGGGCAGATCGATGTACAGCATCTGGAACCATCCCTGATAGAAGCGAATAATCATAGCGGGCATCAGCAACACGGAGAGCACGATCATTAACGGATAACTCAGGTTGGCCGTCAGGTGATACCAGGCTTCAATCTTCTGATGCCGCGAGGCATCGCTGGCAAAAACTTTCGGAAGTATTTTCTTCGAAACCTGAATCAATCCTTTGGCCCAGCGTGCCTGCTGGGTCTTAAATGCGGTCATCTCTACGGGTAGTTCAGCCGGGCACTCGACGTCCTGGAGATAAATAAATTTCCATCCTTTAAGCTGAGCGCGATAAGAGAGGTCGGTGTCTTCCGTGAGCGTGTCATGCTCCCAACCGCCCGCTTCATCGATAGCGCGCCGCCGCCACATGCCCGCGGTTCCGTTGAAATTAAAAAAGACGCCGCTGCGCGAACGCCCCGAATGTTCAAGCACAAAGTGGCCATCGAGAAGAATCGCTTCAACCTGTGTCAGCACCGAATAATTTCGGTTAATGTGCGTCCAGCGAGTTTGCACCATTCCGATCTTGGGATCCGTGAAGTGGTGAATGCACTTCATCAGAAAGTCGGGGGGCGGAACAAAATCGGCGTCGAATATGGCAACGAATTCACCCTTCGCAGTTTTTAGTCCTTCCGCCAAAGCGCCTGCTTTGTAGCCTTCGCGATTGTCGCGATGCAAGTACGTGACTGGATGTCCCGCCGCCGCGTAACGGTCCACCAGAATGCGGGCGACCTCTACGGTTTCATCGGTGGAGTCATCGAGAAGTTGGATGTCGAGTTTGTTTTTCGGGTAGTCGAGACGGCAAACCGCATCGAGCAGGCGATCAACTACATACTGCTCGTTGAAGATCGGTAACTGAACGGTGATACGCGGCAATTCGCCGGCCTTGAAATAAGCCGCGGGCTCGGTCGTTTTGTTCTTTTTGTTTTTGTAATAAAGATAGACGAGCCAATAGCGGTGCGCGCCGTAGCCAGCGAGAATGATCAGGACGATGAAATAGGGAATCAGAAGTCCGAGATCAAAGGCATTGACCTGGTACAGGCCTTGGAAAGTCTTGTCCAGAAAATGCTGGCGGAAGTACGGCCCCAAGCCCTTGGAGGCGAGAAGGAACATCGTCGCTAGAAAAGAAGAACTAATGGTTAGATCCATGAACTCGAAAGCATGAACTCAAAAGTATGAATTCAAAAGAACGATGACAGCGAAATGCATCACACAGCATTGTAACGGAGCAGCGCCAGGCTGCCGCATTAGCGGCCAAACGCCGATCGCTGGCTTGGTTCAGGATTCACAATGCGGTCGAATTTTTAAATCTAGTGCCACCCCGCACCCACCGGGCTCAATTTCAATTCGACTTGCTGATGAGAGTTCTCTTCAACTTTCACGGGCGTTCCATTAGCCTCTTGCGATTTTAGGAAATCGGGGTCGAGATAGAGTCCTTCTTCAACGTCGTGCCATGCATAAAGCGTGTAATTGCCGGGAGCCAAACCGCGAATCGTGAAACGTCCATTCTGGTCGGAAGCTCCGGTAGCAAAATGATCGGGGAGCTTGCGATATTTTTCTTCCGGCACAGCCACAACGGTGGCATTGGCGGCTGGAAGTTTATCGTTTCCGTCTTTATTGTCGTTGTCCTGCTGCTCTTTTTCGACGCCTCCGTCGATCGTGCCACCTTTATAACTCACGACCAAGTCGAGGGTCGACGGGCCGTTGGCGGAGAATCCTGATTCAATATCGTGTGCGCCCAGATGCGCCGACTTCACAAAAAATCCACCAGCCGCGCCGCCTCCGAAGACCTGGATCGTGTAGTTA
>PLBX01000404.1 GCA_003135495.1 Acidobacteriaceae bacterium
CTCGTAGTGATTCATGTCGCTCGAAGCGATGATTAATATTTTTCCCTCACCGACTTCTTCCTGCGCTGCAACTACGTCCGCAAGTGCTTCTCCCAATGCGCGCAGAACGTCAAAATCGCTGGTGCCGATCGCAATAGGAACGATCTTCAAGTCCGATCGTCGGTCGTGTGTTCGGTCTTCTCTTTGGGCGTCTCGTCGCGCCTGAAGAAAAGGAAGTTGTACTTCGATGGCGTGTTCGTAGCGATGGGCGGCGCTGTCCTCTTCCATTGCAGGAAATCGCTGTAGCAACCGCGCTCCGATATTTTCATCGGCTGGCACCGCGCCGAGCGGAGTTTGCCAAGTCGTGTTGGCCATAATCGCAAGCGGACGGCCCTTGCCGGTGTGATTGGGGCAGAGAATCACGCAGGTCTCTGGAATTTCCAGTTGCGAGTACACGCTGCCCGCCACTGAACCGGAATACATGTATCCCGCATGGGGGGCGATGCAACCAATGACTGAGATGGTTTCGGCAACTGGTGAGGTGTACTTGAGAACGTCACGCAGCAATTCATCGGCGCGACCCGGATAGAAGCGCCCAGCAACAGCGGGAGTGCGCAGAGAAGACATTACTTGTTCGTGTGGCGCCGATGTTTTCTGTTCGCGACAAATGGCGCGCAAAAAATAATTCGTAAACTTAAGTACTGCCGTCAGTCAGCGCGCGAAATAACGCAGCCGTTCTGTCCAGCGGAAGCGCTTCTGCCCGAATCGCTGGCTTGACCCCACTTTTCGTCATCGCCGCTCGCAGCGCATCTTCCGGGTATTGTGTCTTTAGATTATTCCAGAGAGTCTTACGCTTCTGACCAAAACACAATTTCAGGAAACTTATGAATTCTGCCTCAGGAACTCGCAGCGACTCGAGGCGCGGTTTAATCGTAATTCGGATTACACTCGAATGCACCTTTGGAGCGGGAGCAAATGCACCAGGTGGAAGCGTAAACAGCTGTTCGACTCGGCCGTAGAGAAGAGCAGTGGCGGTGAGCAAGCCATAGTCGCGGCTTCCGGGAGAAGCGGCCAGCCGGTCGGCAACTTCTTTTTGTACCATGATTACGATGGTCGAAAAATAGCGATGATATTCGAACAGCCGCAGCAAAATGTCAGAAGTTATGTAATACGGCAGGTTGCCGACTACGCGCGCTGGTTCGGGCGCGAAATTCAGGCCGGTGTGCAGCATTCCGGGTTTCAATCCGAACACAGTGTTTAGTTCGATGGTCAAAATGTCGCCTTCGATAATTTCAACATTCGGTTGCAAATTAAACTTCATTCGCAACTGCGCCGACATGACACGATCCAATTCGACGGCAATCAGCCGCCGAGCCTTCCTTGCGAGCAAATCGGTTATTGCGCCTCGCCCCGGTCCAATTTCCAGGACGGTGGCTTCTGAAATATCTCCCAGAGCGTCCACAATGCGCTGCGCCGCCGATTCGCTGGCCAGGAAATGCTGGCCCATCTTGGGCTTTCGCGAACTTGAAACCGCAGCGTCCTTCGGCACGTTGACCCTCTTTCTGTTCGGCAGTTAAACTGGCTTAAGCCCCTGATTGTAGGAACGCGGATCGTCGCGCTTCTACCCGCCATCATGAACCGAAAACCATCATAACGTGTGCGAGGCAGTTCGAGCTTTCGCTCAGGAGATTCCCCGTCCATGCATATCGCGTTTGCGGCATCCGAGTGCGTTCCGTTTTCCAAAACCGGCGGATTGGCCGACGTAGTCGGCGCCTTGCCACGAGCACTCGCCAGCCTGGGGCATCAGGTCAGCGTATATCTTCCGCGCTATCGACAAACGAAACTGGTCGATGCGCAAACCAAGGTTTGCAGCATCACCATCCCCTTCGATGATAAATATCGCTTCTGCTCGGTTGTGACCGCGGGCAAAAGCAACGGCGTCCAATTTTATTTTGTCGATTACCCGCCCTTCTTTGATCGCGAGGCCCTGTACGGCGGCCCGGCTGGAGATTATCCGGATAACGCGGAGCGCTTTGCGTTGTTTTCGCGAGCAGTGCTCGAAGCTTCCAAGATCCTCGGCGTGCCGCAAGTGTTCCACTGCCATGACTGGCAAACGGCGCTGATACCTGTAATGTTGCGGACTTTGTATGCGGAGGATCCGGCGTTTCGCGACGTCGCCACCGTCTTCACCATCCACAACATGGGTTACCAGGGACTTTTTCCGCCGGATACGTTGCCTCTTTTAATGCTGCCCTGGGAACTGTTCACAATGTCGAAGATGGAATTTTTCGGGCAGGTAAATTTCTTGAAGGGAGCGCTCGTCCACTCAGATTTCGTGACCACCGTCAGCCGTAAATACAGTCACGAAATTCAGACAACGGAATATGGTTTTGGGTTGGAGGGCGTCCTACGCAATCGGGCGGCAACGGTTGCGGGTATTTTGAATGGAGTCGACTACGACGAGTGNNGAGCCCGCAGACCGACAAGTTCATTCTCGCCAGGTATTCTCCGCAGGATCTGAGTGGCAAGGTGCAATGTAAGAAAGATTTGCTGAACGCCTTCGGAGTAGCGAACGCGGAAGCCAAAGTGCCGGTCATTGGCATAGTTTCACGATTCGCGGCTCAGAAAGGTTTTGATTTGATCTCGCAGATCATGGATCGCCTGGCGCGCGAAGAGTTGATCATGGTTGTGCTGGGTTCTGGCGACAAACCTTACGAAGAGATGTTCCAACGGCTCAACCGGCAGTTTCCCAACAAGAT
>PLBX01000557.1:0-4294 GCA_003135495.1 Acidobacteriaceae bacterium
TCTGTAGAGACGCGGCTTGCCGCGTCTCCCCGCCTGCCGCGCTGATGTCCTCAACAACCGCCAACCTTCCAAAATCGCTCAGCTTGGTAATCCAGCGCCAGCAGCCGATTGCGCGGATCGTGACGCTTGCCGCATTCCGGGCACCGCAGGAAGCTGCGAATATGCATCCCGCGCCGATCATAGCCCTCGGCAACCGCAAAGCTCGCGCCGCAACTGCAGGGAATCAGAAACATGCGAAAGTCTTCCGTCGATTCATCCTTCATCAATTCCCATTTCCGCCGCAATGAGCACTAAAACGTAGGGATNNGACGCATTCGTCCGTCCCGCGAGGAACGAGCGCGTGTGGAGCGGACACTCCTGTTCCGCTGCCTTTGATGTTGCTTTTGTCTTGCCGAAATTGTGAATGCAAACCGCAGGAACCAAAGTCAAAACAGCGGACAACAGTATCCGATCCCCGCGACGCAGGGCACTACGCCTAAGCCCGCGAGCGAGGAACAAAAGTAGTTGCTGCTTCGGCTTGGACTAGTCGAGTCGCCCATCCCCACACGAGCAATTTCAGTTTATCGGCCGCAGAGCAAATCAACCTTCGACCGCTGCCATCGATCCCTTTTTCCGTCGGTTCGATTGCAGGATTTTCTTTCGCAGCCGCAGGGATTTCGGCGTGACCTCCACAAATTCATCGTCAGCGATAAATTCAATGGCCTGCTCAAGATTGAGATTGCGATAAGGCACCAGCCGAATCGCTTCGTCGGAAGTCGATGCCCGCATGTTGGTCAGCTTCTTCTCGCGCACAATGTTCACGTCGAGGTCCGTGTCTTTCGCGTTCTCGCCGATAATCATGCCTTCGTAAACATCCGTGCCCGGACCAGCAAATAACGTGCCGCGCTCCTGCAGATTGTAGAGCGCATACGAGGTCGTCACTCCGCCGCGATCCGCGATCAGCGCGCCCGTCGGGCGATGCGGAATCTCTCCCTGCCACTCGATGTATCCATCAAAGAGCGCATTCATCACAATCGTGCCGCGCGTGTCGGTCAGCAGCGTGCTGCGCAGCCCAATCAGCCCACGGCTCGGCACGCGGAATTCCACACGCACGCGGCCGTAACCATGATTGTGCATGTTGGCGACTTCGCCTTTGCGCGAGCCGACATGCTCCATCACCACGCCTACAAATTCTTCGGGAACATCGACCGTGAGGTGTTCGACCGGCTCCATCAACTTGCCATCAATGCGTTTCGTAACGATCTCCGGTTTCCCCACCATGAGTTCGTAACCTTCGCGGCGCATCATCTCGATCAGAATCGAAAGTTGCAACTCGCCGCGCCCAAGAACCTTGAATGAGTCGGTGCTGCCCGTCTCTTCCATTCGAAGCGATACGTTCGTGAGCAGCTCTTTATCAAGCCGTTCGCGCAGGTTACGCGATGTCACCAGATTGCCTTCGCGCCCGCAAAACGGCGAAGTATTAATCGTGAACAGCATCGCAATCGTCGGCTCGTCAATGATGATCGGCGGCAACGGCGCCGGATCCACCGCGCTGGTGATGGTCTCGCCAATCGTGATGCCCTCAACACCCGCCACGGCAATAATGTCGCCCAGCGATGTTTCCGTGATGTCGGTCCGCTTCAGCCCAGAAAAGCTGAAAAGCTTGGTGATTTTCGTCTTGTGAAAAGACCCGTCACGCTTGGCGATCGCTACATCTTCGCCAGTTTTCATCGTGCCAGAGAAAACGCGGGCAATCGCCAGTCGCCCAAGATAGTCGCTGTAATCCAGGTTCGCGACCAGAATTTGCAGCGGTCCATCCTTGTCGCCCTGCGGCGCCGGAATCGTATCAATGATCGACTCGAACAGCAGACGCAAATCCTCGCCCGCCGCTCCCTGATGCACCGCCGCTGTTCCCGCCTTAGCATTCGTATAAAGAACAGGGAAGTCGAGCTGCTCTTCCTTCGCGTCGAGATCAATAAAGAGGTCGTAAACTTCGTTCAATACTTCCTGCGGACGCGCGTCAGGCCGGTCAATTTTATTAATGACGAGAATCGGCTTTAAGTTCGCTTCCAGAGCCTTGCTCAGCACATAGCGCGTCTGCGGCAGCGGGCCTTCGCTGGCGTCGACCAGCAGCATGACGCCATCCACCATCTTGAGCGCCCGCTCTACTTCGCCGCCAAAGTCGGAGTGGCCCGGCGTGTCGACAATATTGATCTTGATTCCACCAAAAAACACTGCCGTGTTCTTGGCAAGAATGGTGATGCCGCGCTCACGTTCCAGATCGTTCGAGTCCATCACGCGCTCGGCGACGGTCTCATTGTCGCGGAAGGTGCCGCTCTGGCGCAGCATGGCGTCAACCAGCGTTGTCTTGCCGTGGTCGACGTGGGCGATAATAGCGATATTGCGAATACTTGGATTCAGATCGAAAACTCCTCAAGGGTGCCTGTAAAGGCCTACTTATACTTTACTATGGCAGGTCGATTCATACCCGCAAGCGTACCTCCTGACTCTCGCCGCGGCCTGGTGAAGAATCAGTAACTACCAAGCGCACCAAGCCACGAAGTATCCCAAAGGCCTTCATCGGCGAGGATTCCCTTAGTGAACCTTCGTGCCCTTCGTGGTTAAGGCTTCACCACCCCCTTCATGGCGCTCGTTTTCCGGAATTTCCCCAAAACCCACGTCCACTGTCCGATTTTGACCAGACAACGCCCAGAGCCCTGCTGTACTCTAACGTTCGGAGACCCAGCGACGCAGATCATCGCGCCCTACGGCGCTAACTTCCTGGGCTTCATGGTGGCGAGGCTTTGTCCTCCCATGGAAGGCGGCGCCAATAATGCGTTTCGCAGGCTCACGCACTCTCCCTGTCTGCTCTCTCCTCTGTCTTTTCTTGCTGCCTCCAAATTCCTGGGGACAGGGTGGACCTTCTCACGGCGGTCCGAACCCCGAGCTTCGAAACGAAACTTTGCTGCGCGCCGACTTGCAGCAGCATCCGCTCCAGCCAGTGCGCGAAACCCCCACTCAATTGGAAATCTCCGATGGCACTCCCATCAAGCTCCAGACGGTTCGCACTATCTCCTCCGCGCACGCTAAGAAAGGCGATCGCCTCGATTTCGTTGTGGTGAAAGATGTCAGGGTTGGTGGATTTACCGTTATTCCCGCAGGCTCGATCGCCAGCGGTTCCGTGGTTGGAGTGAAAGGCAGGCGCATTCTCGGCATGGGCGGGAACGTCGTACTCAAGCTCGATTCCGTGCGGCTGATCAGTGGCGAGCAAGTTGCCCTGCGCGCCCGCAAAGAAATCAAAGGCCATTCCTGCACCAAACTTATGCTGGCGGAAATGTTGGCTACTGGCTTGTCTTACCTGCCCGCTGCGCCCGTCTTCCTGCTCTCGCGCGGCCAAGACAGCACCGTGCTGAAAGGCACCGAAGTTACGGCCTACATCAGCGGCAGCTCGATCATGCCAACGGAAAAGTTGTTAGCCACGAAGAACGACGCGTCTGAACTGGGCGAGATGATTCATTTTCTGCCGCCGCGAACCGTCGACGGACTGGGCCGTGACGGCGACATGCTGAACCTCATCTTCGTCGCAAAACAAAATGATTTGGAAGACACGTTCGCTCGTGCCGGATGGATCAAGACCGAAAAAACCCGGCTTCCAGCCTTCTGGCATCTGGCCATGCAGCGCTGGCATTACGCCAAGCTGCCCATGCGCACGCTATACGTTTTTGGCCGAACGCAAGATTATTCTTACGCCTTGCCCGATTCCACCTCAGTCGTTTCTCGCCGTCATCATCTGCGCATCTGGAAAACCGATTACGAAGTCGATGGCAATCCCATCTGGGTAGCGGCGGCGACGCACGACATCTCCATTCAAATCCAGTTACGAAAACTTCGCATGTTTCACCGCATCGATCCGCAAATTGATGCCGAACGCGATTTCATCGCGGGAAATTTGTCGGAGACGAAACTAGTAACGCACCAGGAGTATCTCCATTGTGTCGATCCAGTATTCAAGGGAGAAACTGCAACCGGCGGCGCTTATTACTCTGATAGCCGAATGCTATTAGTGGAGCTGCATCCTCCAGACAGCGGCAACACGAATACTCAAGTGGCCGCTCAGCCCGCGGAAAAAAGCCCTGAAAAGAGCGCTACTCCAGCATCAGCCATGCTAAACGCAACCCGCTAAAAAGTGGAGCGCCAGGCGTCCCCGCCCGGCCCCCCAACTGCAACCCGCTCGAGCGTCACCTGTCATCCTCATTAATCACCCCATCTTCTTATCCCCTGTCATCCTTTTATAAATTGTCATCCTGAGCGAAGC
>PLBX01000557.1:4306-11400 GCA_003135495.1 Acidobacteriaceae bacterium
ACCTGGCGAACCACGATCTGTTCGCCTGCGGAAACCGGGACGGTGGAAACAGCGTCCCACAGCTCGCCATGCACGAAAACTTTTCCCGCAGGAGACAGCGCGCTTTGCGCGATTCCAATTTCCCCGATTAGTCCTTGTCTGCCGGTGACGACTTTGTTGCGGCGCGCGCGCAGGGCGATGCTCATCAGGAACGCGGTGATCAATCCAAGCGGAATGCTCACCGCGAGCGCGGTCAGCACATGCACTCGCATTTCAGGAATCGGAGCATCGACCAGAAACAGGCCTCCGAGCGTGAGCAAAGCGATGCCTCCGGTGGTCAGCACGCCGTGGCTGGCAAATTTCGCCTCCGCGGCGAAGAGCGCAAAGGCTCCAAAGATCATGGCAATGGCGGCGAAGCGCACCGGCAGAAGATTCAACGCGAACGATGCCAGAAGAATGAACACGACCCCCACGGTTCCAGGAATAACTGCGCCGGGATGGTTAAATTCCGCGTACAGCGCGAGGGCGCCGATTGCCAGCAGAATGAACGCGACATTCGGGTCCATGATGTAAGAAAGGATGCGCTGCTTCAGCGTCATCCGATAATCGATCACCGGTTCTGGTTTGCCCAGACCTTTGCCTTGACCGCTCTCCACCAGATTAAGCGTGACGCTCGAGCCATTAAAGCGCTTGAAACTTTTGCCGCTTAATTGCTGAAAAAGATCCTGCTCAGTTGGAGCAATGTACTCGATTAATTTTTTATCCAGCGCCTCCTGATCCGTAAAAGACTTCGACTCGCGCACCGCGCTTTCCGCCAGCTCAACATTGCGGCCGCGTTTGGCGACAACGGAGCGCATCAGCGCAGCGGCATCGTTCTCCATTTTCTGCTTCATGATGTCATCCATCTTGCCGCCGATGATGACGGGATGAGCCGCTCCAGTGTTGGTTCCCGGAGCCATGGCAGCGATGTCGGCAGATTCAAGAATAAAAAATCCCGCGGACGCAGCGCGGCTGCCGCTGGGCGTCACGTAGATGATCACAGGGACAGGTGACGCAATAATTTTTTCGATGATCTCGCGCGTGGAATCGACCAGTCCTCCCGGAGTATTGATTTCGATCAGCACTGCCTGGTCGTGATTCGCAGCAGCAACATCGAGCGCTCGTCCAATGTATTCGGCTGTGACTGGTTGGATCGCGTCGTTGATCGAGACGCGCAAGACCTCGGCGGAACAGAAGGAGGCGAAAAGAAAAAACACTGCGAGCCAGCAGGCTGCGAAGGGAGTGCGGATACGTCTGTAGAGCTTGTGTGGTGACAGGCGCCCTCGCAAGCCTGCCCTGAGCGAAGCCCAAGGGTCCAAGCCGAGCGAAGCTCGGCAGTTGCCTGCATCGAAAATCCGAGACGACTTCATGGCTGTGGCAGCGGCTGCGCTTTCTCCGCGAGCTTGGCTGCTAAACTGCGTTTCAAATCCTGGCCGAGGGAGTTCGACGGATCGAGTTGCAGCGCGCGATTAATACTCTGCGACGCTGCTTCGGTTCTATTCTGTTTCAAATCCAGCCGCGCGAGAAGCAAGTAAGCTTCCGCCGACTCGCGCAGGCGCAGAGCTGCCTCAGTTTCTGCTCGCGAATGTTGGTCGTCGCCACGCGCGTCGTATGCTTCGGCCAAGGCAAGCAGCGGCGCTGGACTCGAAGAATCGACAAGCGCGGCATGGCGGAATTCCGTCTCCGCCTCAGTCGTGAAACCGTGAGCGAGCAGTTCTTTTCCGAGTTCGATGTGAAAGCCGGCGTGAGCGCGCGCCTCGGAGCGCGAGAAGCGCTGCTCCGCCCAACTGCCGATTTGCGTATTGACTTGGCGGAAAGCGTCTTCCTCGTAGTTCCGCTTGATGCGCTCCGACAGCATTTTCATCGTAGCGCTGCTAGGAACAATCGCGCTAGCCGGCGAGTTCAAAGACTCCAGTAGAGTTTTGGCCTCGGCGTCATTTGGACGACGGTCGAGAGATGTACGTAATTCGCGGGTCGCGCCAGCGCGATCGCCGCTCTGGAGCAGAGCCACTCCCATATTGAAGTGATAATCGGCATCGCTCGGATCGTTGTGAATCGCCCGCGCAAAATATTCGGCTGACTTTTTTTGCCCGCGACGCGCGGCAACCACGCCGAGATTGTTGTACACCTCGGCAAGCGGCACTCGAACAGCAACATACTCGAACGCGCTTTCTGACTTGGCAAAATCACCGCGCGTATAGGCAGCCAGGCCGAGATAGAAGTTGGCCTCGCGAGATAATGGCGAAGTGCGCTGTACCTGCTCCAAGGCAGTAATCGAGAGGTCGTAAGTGCGCTGGCCATAGTAAGCTTTGCCCAATTCAAGCCATGCGCGGGCAAATGCCGGATCGAGTCGAGTCGCTTCACGATAGCGCTCAACCTTTTCCTCGGCCGTTACTCCCACCAATCCCAAAACGTAAGCCTCCATCGCCTCTACACGAACTGGCCTCGCGCTGGCTATGTACTTCTCTTTCGGAACAGCGAAATCAGAACGGATGAGGCGAAGCAGATCCCAAGCCAGCGCGGATTGCAGGCTGCCGAGATCGGCCAGTGGCGCGGACTCGCTGACCGCGGGAAGCAGTTTCTGAGCCCGCATATCGAGCAATTGCGCCGTGGCAGTGAGGCGCGCCCCGTCGCCCTTATCGTCGTCCTTATAACGATAAGAACCGAGGACTACGTAATCGACATCCATCTGCTCCGCGAGCCGATATAGAGCGGCACGCGCCGGATGAATGCCGGTTGGAATTCCCTGGCGGTCATAGGCCCGAAGGCGTTCCTCGCGGCTGGTCACATAAAGGATTGGAGAATTGAGTTGTTCGCGGAACGTTTCAGGAAAAGATTCGCCCAGCCATTCCAGTCGCGGATTCGGAGAAACATTTTCGAATGGAATAACAAGGACGGTTCGCCCGTAGGTCGCGCGCGCGATTGGAGGCCGGCCAGCGGCGAGGCTATCCTGAGCGAGGAGCGATGGGCACGAAAGCAATGCAACTACGACGAGCAAACCAGCGACGCGTTTCAAGGCAACCCTATTATATTCTCAAGGGCAATTCGGCCCGGCTTGTCTTCTTCCAGAAGATCACCCTAGAAGATCACTCTGGATCTCAGCGTGACGCGAGTGACGAACGATGACAAAAGCCTAGGACTCGGTTCACGCGCGCGGATCGGAAGCCGAACGCGCCGGATCCGAAGCTGCATCTTTTTCCCGCGCAAGTAAGTCGGAGGGCTCAACAGTAGATTGTGATTGCGTCCATCCTTGCAATTCATCACTACCAGTGATTAAGCGAGCGCTGCGCTCGTAAGTAACGTAAGACCACGCCCACTGGATCATAACCAGCAGCCGATTTCGAAATCCGATAAGGAAAAGTATGTGAATGAAAAGCCATGCCAGCCACGCGAAATAGCCGGACAATTCGAACTTTCCGATCTGAGCGACCGCGGCGGCGCGGCCGATCGTCGCCAGACTGCCTTTGTCGTGGTAATGAAAATTTCGCCTGGGCTGCTTCTCCAGGTCCCGAGCGATGATTTGCGCCACCCAATCGCCCTGCTGAATCGCGACCGGCGCAACGCCAGGAAGCATCTTTCCATTTTTGTCAGCCAGCGCCGCTAGATCGCCGATCACAAATACTTCCGGATGTTCCGCAATGCTGAGGTCAGTTTGAACGATCACTCGTCCGGCGCGATCGACCTTCACTCCCAACTTTCGGCCCAAAGGAGAAGCTGCCACTCCAGCCGCCCAGAGCACGACCGGAGACAAAATCCGCTCGCCTCCAACCCACACCGCACCAGGCTCGATGCCTGTAACCATCTGAGAAGTGCGGACCTCCACGCCCAGACGTTGAAGTTGAACCTCTGCCTTGCGAGAAAGCTCTGGGGAATACGCCGGCAAAACGCGCGGTCCGCCTTCGATGAGCAAAATGCGGCTTTGGCGGGGATCGATGTTGCGAAACTCGTGGTTAAGCGCGTGGCGCGCGATTTCAGCCAGCGTTCCTGCGAGTTCAACGCCGGTCGGACCGCCTCCGATGACGACGAACTGCAGAGGAAACGCGCCTGCAACGTTTACCGCCTGCTGCTCATTTATCTTTACATCTTTTATTTTTACATCTGTCTTCAAGCCTTCCGTTTTCTGGCGTTCGGCGCTTCGCTCGGCCAGTTCGAAGGCCAACAAAACTCGACGGCGGATCTCGAGAGCATCTTCAATCGTCTTAAGGCCAGGCGCGAACGGTTCCCATTCTTCATGACCAAAATACGCGTGGGTCGCGCCGGAAGCGATGATAAGAAAATCGTAATCAATAACCTGCTGCTTCGTGATGGCCTTCTTCCGGTCCATGTCGAAGTCGATCACTTCGCCGAGCAGCACTTCAACATTGAAATTGCCGCGCAATATCGAACGAATGGGAGCTGCTATTTCCCCGGGAGACAGTCCGGCGGTTGCCACCTGATAGAGCAGCGGTTGGAAGGTGTGATGATTCTTTCGATCGATAACTGTGACGTCAACAGGCAGCCGCGCAATTCGTCGCGCTGCCGTCAGCCCTGCGAAACCAGCGCCTACAATCACAACCTTCGGTATTGCTTTGTCAGGCATGGTCACGGGTACCATTAATATTTATTGTTCTAGTATCTATCGTTCGCTTTCTACTATAAAGATTCGCCGGCCAGGCGTTTCGATTACTTTTTTCAGTACGGCGTCACAACGGCGATAGTCGGCCATTCGAGGCACGCAGCAGATGGGAATTAGCGCGAACGTTATACACTGCTTCCACACAAACGTGCCTCCACAGCAATCGATGACCTCCGAGAAGCCGCGTTCCTCAGTCATGCGTTTTCTCTTTCCCTCGGTCCGCGACATCATTTTTCTTTTTCTTTTCTGGTCGATATTAGCTGGCCCCCTATCGAATCGGCCGCTCGCGGATGCCGACATCGGATGGCATATTCGCACTGGCGAACAAATTTTACAGACCCACTCCCTGCCGCGCACCGATCCGTTTTCCTCGACTATGCGCGGCCAACCGTGGTTCGCGTGGGAGTGGCTCTACGACTTAGTACTCGGCATTCTCTACCGTGCATGCGGTTTAAACGGCGTCGTTTGGCTTTGCGCTTTCATCGTCGCGGGAGTTTTTGCGCTCCTGCTTTCGCAACTGCTACGGCGCGGCACCGGTTTATTACTGGCGATCGCGCTCATGCTACTCGCAGAGGCCGCTTCGACGATACATTTGTACGCGCGTCCTCACATTGTCAGTTGGCTTTTTTCGCTCCTGTGGTTTGTGGCCCTGGAAAAATGGGCGGGTTGGAATCAACGCGAGAAGGGAAAACTGCCGCGATGGTTGCCGTGGTTTTTCCCGGCTTCCGCGTTGCTCTGGGTCAATCTGCATGGCGGATGGCTTTTTGGAATTGCGCTCCTAGCGATCTACACATTCGCAGCATGGGTTGAGAGCCTATATGAGGCCGATGCCTTCGTCGCCCTTCGGGTGGCTCAACGAGCTCGAGCGATGGCTGTGGCTTGGTTGGGCTCGTTGGCAGCTACGCTTGTGAACCCGTTTGGATGGCGGTTGCACCTGCACATTTATCGCTATCTCAGCGATCGTTATTTAATGAATCGCATTGACGAATTTCGCGCTCCTGATTTTCATGGTTGGGCTGAGCGCTGTTTCGCCGTCATCATTGTGCTGGTACTGATCACTTTCGTGCGAAGTCGCTCGAAGCTGCCACTAAGTCATCTGCTCATCGTATTGCTGGCTCTCTATGCCGGATTCTACTCGTCGCGCAATCTGCCAGTCTCAGGGATGCTGCTCGTATTGGTGGTTGGGCCGATGCTGTGGAGTAACTTCACCTCACTCGCAGACAAAGCTGGCGCATGGCGCTGGCTGCGCATTCTCACGACTCGATTTACAAATTTCTCGGATCGCATGGGCGACCAGGAAATGCAACTCCGCGGCCACGTATGGCCCATCGCCGCGGTTGCTTTCGCATTCGCGATCTGTCTGCAAGGCGGATGGCTCGGTTCGCGACAACTCCTTCGCGCGCGATTCGATCCCGCAAAAATGCCAATCGCAGCCGTGAGTTATTTGCAGAGCGAAGCGCAGGGCAATCGTCCGAGCGCCGAGCCGGTCTTTTCGATCGACGGCTGGGGGGGATATCTGATCTATCGCATGTATCCCCAGCGAAAGGTGATAGTCGATGACCGTCACGATCTTTATGGCTCCGGACGCGTTCGCCAGTATCTTATCCTTATTCAAGGCGAATCGGGTTGGCGCAGCGTGTTACAAGAGTGGCAGATTCGCACCGCGCTTCGCCCCGCAGATTCGACACTTACTAACCTGCTTCGCGAGTTACCCCAAGCGTGGAGGGTGACTTACGAGGATAAGGTTTCGGTAGTGTTTGAGAAGCGTTAGAACAACTGCTTCTGGCCGATTCTTTTTGTGTAGTCCGGGCAGGATGAGGCCGGGCGGGGACGCCGGGCGCTCCAAATTTCCTTTCTTGCGCGAGCCGAACTCACTCGCTTACGCAACCTGCTCTTTTTCCGCCACCGCGCGGCGGAAATATTCCAGAGAAAGTTGTAGGCCTTTCTCCAACTCCACTTTCGGTTCCCATCCCAAGAGCCGTTTTGCCTTCGAAATATCGGGACGCCGCTGCTTTGGATCATCTTGCGGCAACGCTTCGAATTTGATCTGGCTCGCCGAACCAGTTATCGCAATTACTTTTTGAGCGCATTCCAGAATCGTGAACTCCGTCGGATTTCCGATATTCACCGGCTCGTGCTCACTCTTTCGCGACAGTCGCAGAATTCCATCGACCTCGTCACTCACATAACAGAAGCTGCGTGTCTGGCTGCCGTTGCCATAGACCGTGAGATTTTCTCCGCGCAGGGCCTGCCACATGAAATTCGGAATCACGCGCCCGTCGTTGATCTGCATTCGCGGCCCGTACGTATTGAAGATGCGCAGAATCCGCGTATCGACCTGGTGATAGCGGTGATATGCCATGGTGACTGCCTCGGAAAAGCGCTTCGCCTCGTCATAAACCGAACGCGGTCCGATGGGATTCACATTTCCCCAATAAGTCTCAGTTTGCGGATGCACCAA
>PLBX01000557.1:11428-19832 GCA_003135495.1 Acidobacteriaceae bacterium
TCGGCATAGTCCACCGGGCTCGCCGGACTGGCAAAATGGAAAACATAATCCAGTTTTCCCCACTCTCCCCGCTGGCAAACATCCTTCTCTACAAACTCGAATCGCGCGTCCTTGCGCATATGCTCAATGTTGGCCAAGGACCCAGTCAACAGATTGTCCGCCGCCACAACTGAATAGCCTTCACCGAGCAGTCCATCGCATAAATGCGACCCTAAAAAGCCTGCCCCTCCAGTCACTAATGCGCGTTTCGTGTTCCTGGGTTCTTTGCTCAATTTCAGGCACGCTCCCTTTTCTTCAAACCGGACGCGGTCGTTGATTCCTCCGCCAGAGCCACGGCGCGCCCCACGCTGTAATACGAAAATCCGTGCTCCACCATAACCGCCGGGTCATACAGATTTCGTCCATCCAGAACGATGGGATATTTCACCACCGAGCGCAAGCGGTCCAAGTCAAGGTTTGCGAATTCCTCCCACTCGGTCAAGATGAGCACGGCGTCGGCGCCTTTCGCAGCCTGATACGGGTCAGCGGCGAACTCCACCCCTGAGTTCAGCACTTCTTTCGCTCGTTCCATCGCCGCCGGGTCATAAGCGGAAATGTGACATCCCTCACGCAATAGTTCTTGCACCATCAGTAATGCGGGCGATTCCCGAATGTCATCCGTTCCACCTTTAAAAGCAAGGCCCAGCACGCCAAGGCGCTTGCCGCGAAATGTCCATAACACGCTACGAACCTTGCGCAAGAAGCGATGCCGCTGCTCCTCGTTAATTCGAATCACTTCATCAAGCAAGCGAAAATCGTAGCCATTTTCTTTTGCGACGGCCCGGAACGCCATCAGATCTTTCGGAAAGCACGACCCGCCATAACCGATACCCGGATTCATAAATCGCGGTCCAATCCTGGTATCGGTTCCAATCCCGTCTTTCACCTGCTCCACATTCGCGCCCACGGATTCGCAAATCGACGCCACCGCGTTCATGAAAGAAATCTTCATTGCCAGAAATGCGTTGGACGCATGTTTGATCAATTCCGCGCTCTTGGTACTGGTGATAATCAAGCGTGGCGGAACTTTGGCGGCCTCCGGGCGCGGAATCGCGTCCGCCCGGCCGTAATACCATTCACTCGTCAGCGGCCCGTAAAGCTCTCGCATTACCTCCGCGGCGCGTTCGGTCTCTACCCCAACGACAATGCGGTCGGGATAGAGAAAATCTGTTACCGCCGTCCCCTCGCGCAGAAATTCCGGATTCGACGCCACATCGAATTGCGCGGGATCGGCCCCGTTGCGAGTAATGATCGTCCGAATCCACTGGCTGGTGTAAACCGGAACCGTACTTTTCTCCACTACTACCTTGTAGCCGTTGATGCCCGCCGAAATTTCGTGTGCCACCGATTCCACGTAAGATAAATCGGCGTCTCCGCTCTCCGTGGGCGGCGTGCCGACCGCTATGAAAACTGCGTCGCTTTCCCGCGTCGCCGCCAGCAGGTCGCCGGAAAATTTTATGCGCTCGCCACGATGGCGCTCCAGCAGCTCAGGAAGAAACTTTTCATGAATTGGCACTTCGCCATTTCTGAGTGCCGCAAGCTTATTCTCGTCATTGTCGACGAGAATAACCTCGTGTCCCAGGTCCGCAAAACAGGCTCCTGACACCAAACCCACATACCCCGAACCAACTACTGCAACGCGCATAGCGAGGCTTCCTTATAGTTGTTAATTTGTGAATGCCACCGGCTCGTCGGTGTGCACACCACAACTGTAGCAGTTTCTCGTATAGGAAAAGCAACCGGAGTATCATCCCCGTAAATAAAATCCCAAGAACGGGAAATCAGATCTCACAATGCACGGTGATGCCGATCACCCGGATTTCGCCCGGTATGGCACTCGGTTAATCGTCACTCCTTGTCCCGGTAGTAACTGCTTTCGTCGATTTGTCTTCCGCCAGCAGATTCTTACCCCTGTAAAATACTTCAAGATATTGCCCGCCTATCCCGGAGAATCGATCTGCGCCGTCTCGCCGCCAACGTCGTCCTAAGCAACGTTCTAAGCACCGCCGTCCTAAGCAGCGCCGTCCTCCTGCTGCTTTGTTCGTCGCTCCTGCGCGCGCAGGACCGCACGGGAGAGTTGCGCCTGGCAGTCACTGACTCCGACGGCGCCGCTCTCGCTTCCCATGGCGTTCTGGTCAGCCAGGCCAGTCATTTCGGACTGGCATTCGATACCGCTTTCACCGGCGAATACATCGTCAAAGAATTGCCCGTTGGCACATACCATCTTACGGTCGAACACGCCGGATTCGCCCCCTACAATTCGTTAGTGGAGATACGTTCGCGGTTGCCGCAAAAAATTGCAGTCACGCTTTCAGTCGCCGGAGTTGCGCAGAGTGTCGCGGTAACTGATTCCGACACCCTGCTCGATATCTCCAATTCCGGCAATGTTTATCAACTTGGCGCTCCAACACTTCGCGATTGGGCGGCGGCAACTCCCGGCCGCCAGGGGATCGACGTCGTTCAGTCGCTTCCGGGATGGGTGCTTGAGGCGAATGGCGTTCTTCATCCGCGTGCTTCCGAATATGATACGCAGTACGTCGTCGACGGAATCCCAGTCCTCAACAACCGGTCGCCAACCTTCTCCCCCTCCGCTGATATTGACAACGTGCAATCGGTCAAGACTTATACCTCAGGTATTCCCGCAGAATTTGGGCGCAAAATTGGCGGTGTGATCGAAACCGTGACCGACCGCAATCCTGCACGGGGTTTCCACGGCACCGCTATCCTCGGCGGGGGAAGCTTCAACACCGAGGATGCCTCCCTTAACGGCAGTTATTTCGATGGCCGCAATGTCTTCGGACTTTCCATGAACACGGCCCGCACCGATCGCTTTCTCGATCCCCCAGTTCTCGAAAATTTTACGAACAGCGCGACCCTGGCCGGAATTAAGGGCACCTTCGAGCGCGATTTAACTACCAAAGACCGTCTTCGGCTGTCGCTCAATTTCGATCGTGCTGGATTTGAAGTGCCGAACGAACTCGTGCAGCAGGAAAACGCGCAACGTGAGGATCGCAGCAATCAGGAGATTTCAGGCCAGGTCTCCTATCAGCACATTTTTTCCGCGAACGTTCTGGGAACGGTCCAGGGCCGTGTCCGCGATGACGAAGCTAATCTTGTCTCCAACGCAAACTCAACTCCCATTCAGCCCTTTCAGGATCGCGGCTTCCGCGAGGGCTATCTGAGCGCCAATATGGCCGCGAGCACTCATCACCACGAGATCAAAGCGGGAGCCGATACTATTTACAGTTTGGTGCACGAGCAATTTTCGTATCACATTACTGCTACTCAGATTAACGGCCAGCCGATCTTCGATCCGACCACGCCACTCAATTTTTTCTTCCACCAATCCGCCGACGATCGCGAGCAGGCATTTTTTGTGCAGGACAATGCACACTTCGGCAACCTCAATCTGAGCGCAGGAATTCGCTTCGACCATTACAGCGTTCGCGTCACTGATTCCGCCTGGAGTCCCCGCCTCGGATTTGCCTGGTATGTCCCGAAACTCGGCATCGTATTTCGCGGATCCTATGACCGGGCGTTCGGCACTCCTGCGATCGAGAACCTGCTCTTGAGTACTTCGGCCCAGGTTAGAACTTTAAATAGCACCACATCGCAACTTACTCTCCGGCCATCTCGCGCTAATTACTACGAGTTAGGCGCGACGAAAGAGCTTTTTCAAAAAGCGCACCTCTCTGCCAATGTTTTAAGGCGCGATATCCGCAACTTCGCCGATGACAATGTTCTGCTCGACACCGGCGTCAGCTTTCCCATAGCGTTGAGCTCCGCTCACATTTACGGAACTGAAAGCCAGCTTGCTTTGCCGCAGTGGGGGCCGGTTTCGGGATGGCTCAATTATTCTTATATGGTTGCATCCGCGCGCCTGCCCGTCGTTGGAGGGCTCTTTCTCGGCGAAGACGTTTCGCAACTCCTCAATTCCAACGAACGCATCTGGGTTTCGCAAGACCAGCGCCATACCCTTCACGGACAGCTCCGTTACCAGCCTTGGGCGCGCTTTTGGGTTTCTGCCGGTGCGTCCTACGGAACCGGCCTTCCAGTCGAATTGAACGGCGAGTCGACGCAAACCCTAATCGAAGAGTTTGGGCAGGCTGTGGCGGATCGCGTCAACTTGAGCGAGGGGCGCGTGCGTCCATCGCTGTCGGTCGACGTTTCATCTGCAGTCGAACTCTACAAGAAGGAATCGCGCGCGATACGTCTGCAAGGCGACATCCGCAATCTCAACGACCGGCTCAACCTGATTGATTTCGCCAGTGTTTTCTCAGGCACTGCCGTCGGCACTCCGCGTACTTTTTCACTTCGGCTCAGATTCGACTATTAGGGAGTAACTCACTCTTTGAAGTAAGTGTGGTTTCGCATAGCGTGGGTTTCGCATAGCTCATCGAAGAGCATTGACCACCACGGGCAAAAAGCACGACAAGGCATTCCGGATTTTCCCAAGCGAACCACTGAACGCTCGCCAGTTAAAGTCCTTCAAGCCCCTATCCACGCCAGATTCCGATGCCAATTGACTTCGATGGCGTTTCGCGGGAAACTCGCACTGAGCCCGCGTTTGGACGCACCGTCGCACGTTTACGGAACACGTTATGTTCCCGCAATCTATGGCAAGTCCCGAGTTCCGCCCAGAAAATTCGACCCACGAGCTAGCGGGCACTCTCGAACAGCACCTCCTTGCCGGCTTTCCGTCAGATCTGGCGCTCGATTTAGTTCTTAACGAACTCGTCGTTCGCGCGGCGGAGGCAACCCGTGCCAGCGGCGCGGCGCTCGCTCTCCGCCGTGGTGATCAGATGGTCTGTCGCGCTGCCACGGGAAAGCTGGCCCCCGGTCTCGGTGTCCCGCTCAATACTCGCGACGGGCTCTCCGGCGCCTGCCTCCAGACCCGTCTGCCCCAGCTCGCGGTTGATACTGAGCTGGATTCTCGCGTTGATCGCGAAGCTTCACGCCGCCTTGGCATCCGTTCCGTTCTCATCGTTCCCGTGTTTCGCATCCACGAGGAAGAGGTTCACACCGCGAACGCCGCAACGAATGGCAACGAAAAAGATGCGGAGCTGATGGGAGTTATTGAAGTATTTTCCGCCTTCCCGGATGCTTTCTCACAATCTGATCAGAAAGCTCTGCAACGGTTCGCGGAGCAGTGCGCCCATATTCGAGTGGTGGCCACCGAACTCAGTTGGCACAAACCTGCGGCCGGCCAGATTTCCGATGACTTCATGCCGCCCCCGCTTCCGCAACCAGATTTCATCCGGCCTTCTGCTGACCTTGCGGGCGTAGAACCTCTAGCATCAGACGCGTCAATTCTCCCTCCAGCCCCGCCTTGGGGAGACGCCGCAACGTTCGAAACGGCGCTTTCCAAACCAGCGGCGGAAACTCATTCCCCACCCACATCGAGACCTGCGAATGTCATGCCATCGCGAATTTCACCTGTTCGCTCTCGTTATGAAATCTGGAGCTTGGCGGTTGGAGGCCTAGCGATTGCCGCCATAGTCGGAGTGAGCTTTTTGATTGGCTCTCGGATCGGATGGCTGCGCCGCGCGACCTATCATGCGGCCATCTCACAGTCTCCGTCCGCAACTTCTTCAGCCTCACCCACGATAGACGGCGGCGCCGATAGTATGTCAGATCGCCCCTTAAACTCTACGGCGGGCAGCGCAGCAGAAAAAGCGCCAGAAAAAACCAAGTCAGCGGATAAAACCGCTCAGAAAGCTACCCCAAAATCTGCTGCTCCCGCCGCCAGGGCTGACTCAAAAGACGAGTTAGTGGTTTACGAAAAGGGCAAAGTAGTCTTTCGCATGAAGGATGCGCCTGCCGATTCTAGCGCGGCTACATCGGCCTCAGGCCAACGCCGTCCGGTTGCCAATACGAAGGAACATAATGCCGGCGGGCAGGATGCCAACGCCGTAGTGGAAGCGTCGTCTACAACTAGAATCGCTTCGGCCAAAAGCGTATGGCTCTCCCCACAGGAGGCCGAACAACGTCTCCTCAGCCGCACCGAGCCTCAGTTTCCGCCCGAAGCCGTAGCCGCCCACCGTACCGGAAACGTAATTCTTGAAGTGCACGTCGCCGAGGATGGCACAGTCGCCAGTATCCACACTTTAAGCGGAGATCCGGTCCTGGCCAGCGCCGCCACCGAAGCCGTCCGCAGCTGGCGATACCAGCCTTACCGTCAACACAACCATGCCTCAGAGTTTCAGACCGACGTCACACTCAGTTTTACGTTGCCTAACTGATATAGCGCGACTATAACGTGTCGCCCGTCAGCCTCATTTATCGAGGTTTTTTGCGCGAGGACTTTTGCTTGCCCTTGTCGGCTACAGGTGCCGCGTCTTCACTCCAAAACCGGTGGCCAGTGCGATGAATGAACACATCTTCCAGCGTCGGCTTGCTGACGCTGAGCGATTGAATTTCTCCAGGGAAAGCTTCGACCACGTCAGGCACAAAGCGATGCCCATTTTCTATTTCGAGCCTGACTTGCTTGTTCATGACCGTGGCCTCGACCTGAAATTTGGCGCGAATGCGATCGGCCAGGCTTTGCGGATCGCGCGCCTCAAACAGAATTACGTCGCCCCCAATTTCGCGAGTCAAAGCTTCGGGCGTGCCTAAAGCAACCAGATTGCCTTCATTCAAAATTGCCAGGCGGTCACAACGTTCGGCCTCTTCCATCAAGTGAGTGGTAACAATCACGGAGACGTGTTCCTGATCTCGAAGAATTTGCAGATATTGCCAAAGGTCATGCCGGGCGCCCGGATCAAGCCCAGTCGTCGGTTCGTCAAGCAGCAACACTTCGGGATGATGCAGCAGTCCCTTGGCAAGCTCGATGCGGCGCTGCATCCCTCCGGAAAAAGTTTCAACCCGATCGCCGGCGCGGTCGAGCAGGCCAACACGAGTAAGAATCTCAGTGATGCGCCGCTTAAGATCAGCCCCGCGCAACCCGTAGAGGTGCCCCTGATGCCAGAGATTTTCGTAGGCAGTCAGTTTCGGATCCACGCTCTGCGCCTGAAAGACAACGCCAATGTGGCGGCGAAGCGCTCCTGGCTGGCGCACAGCGTCAAAGCCAACGATGGTAGCTGTGCCGGATGTGGGCACCATGAGCGTCGACAAAATGCGAAACAGCGTAGTTTTGCCGCTGCCGTTTGGCCCAAGCAATCCAAATAATTCCGCAGGACGCACGTCGAACGAAACGCCGTTGAGCGCCGTACGGTCCTGGTAGCGGTGGACGACGTTGCGAACCGAAATAATGGCTTGGCCCGTAGCTTCGGCCGTTGGCGCGAAAGGAGCGATTTCAGTGGCAGTTGGAGTCACAAGCTATTCTACGACGGCAGCGAGGAGATTATCCCGTCTCTATAAATAATATGGATTATGAGATTATGTAATACGGATTACGCCGCGACGGGATCCTGATCGTGCCCCGGTACGCGCTCTTCGAAAGCCACCGGAACGTGCCGCCATACCTGAATAGCCAAGACAACCGTTGTCGCCAGCAAAAGCGCTCCGACGGCAACATGGATGACAGTGGAAATCACCATCGGCAACTCCGGCTGCGCGGCGTCTCTGCCCCACATCACGCGAGTGATGAAGGCGAGAAACCCGAGGCAAAGTTGCGCCACCATCAACCCAAGCATGGCGATTGCCGGACGCCGCACCGCCTCCACCTTCGAGTGGACTGAGATGGCGCGAACCGCCGTCCATGAAAGAACGATGGCGACAACTCCTGCATTAATGAGGTGGGGCCACCAACTCAAGCCGTGGTGGCGAAACATCGCTCCCAGAAGCAATTGCACGTACAGCACAAAAATCGACAGCAGGGTCAGCGTGAAAAGAGCGGGGCGGCGCTGGTCAAGCTCGGTGCGCGGCTCTTCTTCAATCCAGCGGCGTCCGGTGAATACGGCGATCGCGACGGCGATGCAGAAAAATGTTTGGGCGACGGCAGCATGGGCGCTGGAGATAGGTGCGGGAAGAAAAAATAAGACNNCGCAGCCAGCGCCGCTTTTCAACCCGCCAAGTCCAGACCGCGAGGATGATGGTTAGCAGGCCAATGAATTCCGCAACCATGCGATGCCCGTGTTCGTACTTAACTCCTCCAACCATCGCAGGCATTTTGTAGAAGGAGCCAAAGGTCGTCGGCCAATCAGGAACAGACAATCCCGCGTCATTGCTGGTGACAAGCGCTCCCGCGACAATCAGCAGCAGCGTGCAGCAGGCAGTGAAAATCGCGAAGCGATGCAGCCCGCGATGGTACGGCATTTCTATGCCTTTCAGGATAGCCTCCCAAAAAACCGAGATGAAAATCCCCGGCATGTTTCCCGAAACGTTTCAGTTTACCAGACCAACTTGCCGGTGCGAACATGATTCA
>PLBX01000413.1 GCA_003135495.1 Acidobacteriaceae bacterium
TGCCGCAGGAAAAGAAATTTCAGCCGCGCCCGCTCGCGGTGTTCGCGCAGCACTTCTGAATCGCGAAAGAGTTCAGCAATTCCCTTAATGGCAGGCAGCACCTGGTTCCAGCGGACAAAGGCGTTGAGTCGCGCGCCGAGGTAAGGTTCGGTCGACAGCCCTCCGGCAACTCGCAGTGAAAATCCAACTTCGGGCGCTCCCTGCAACACGCGAGTCGTCGCCGTGAGGCCGATGTCGTTAATCTCGGGATACGGGCACCAGACGCGGCATCCGGTGATCGAGATCTTGAATTTGCGGGGAAGGTTATAGAAGTCGGCATTGCCCGCCAGCAGCCGGGAGGCTTCAAGCGCCAAAGGAGAAGCGTCGCAAATCTCATCCGCATCGACTCCGGCTACCGGGCAACCAGTAACATTGCGCGTGACATCGCCGCAGGCGCTGGTGGTGTTCAACCCCACTTGCGCCAGCGCTTCTAGCACGTCCGGCAGCGCCTCGATCGTCACCCAGTGCAATTGGATATTCTGGCGCACCGTGATGTCGGCAATGCCGTGCGCGTAGCGGCGAGTGAGATCGGCGATCGTGCGAAGCTGGTCAGAACTCAGTAAGCCGTTCGGAATGCGGATTCGCACCATGAAGCATTGCAGCGCGCGGCCTTCTCCATTTTTGCCGCCGGTTACGCCTGCTCCATCTCCCTGGGTGTAAACGCCCCACCAGCGAAAATAGGTGCCGAGCCACTCCGGCGGAATGGACTCGAAGCCCTCGCGCGCAAAGCGCCGAATTTCCTCCAAACCTTCCCATGGGTTCTTGGAGCGTTTGAGGCGCTCGACTCTTTGTGCCTTGGTTTCTTTTGCGGTAGTTGTCATAAATTCGTGGTCCCAGAATTCTTGATTCGAGATTTTTTCTGCCCGTCACTTGTCCGGGAAAAAATGTTCCGGAAAATAAAAAACCCACCGCCAGATTGATCTGGCGGTGGGTTTTGAATGCCGGAATTAAATAAAATTCTTTAGATCGGCAGCCTCCCCGCGCCAGAGCACACGAGTGCACAACAACAACAGCTGCACATGCACATGCTCATCGCGGAAGGATTCTGCTTCATACTGTTTTGCAGTGTAGATGGAACCGATGCTGCCGTCAACCGACGCGGGTAACCAGTCGGATCAATATTTTCGATCAGGGGAATCGAAATTTACGCACCGACTTGATATGGCGGACTTTGATGTGGCGGACTATGGACGCGATCGCAGATGGCCGAACCTTTGCTTCAATCGGATTGATTTAGAACGCAAAGACCGATTCGGCGTCCCGGAGCGGGAATGATTGAGAGATATTTCTTCCCTTCAACTGGCAATTGCCAAGAACGTCAGGCGAAATGCACCTCCCCGAGATGAGGATCTTGGTGGCACGGCAAGTGCAATGCAGGAGATGGACGGCGACCAAAAGATTTGAAATCTCTAAGCCACCTGCTAAGCCGGGCTAGCGAAGCTTTATTCGAACGGAAACACGATTCATGGCGCAAAATTGGTCGGCAATTCCAGAAGCAGACTCGCTCCCGCCCGTACCTGGACTGGCATCGGAATCGGAACTCAGTTTCCCACCTTGGCCAAAGCGGTCGCAGGTAAATGCCCTCGCGCATCTCCCCGCGACGAACTGGTTTGCCGCCTGCACCTATTCCCATCATGAAAAGAAAATTGCTTCCTGCTTTCGCGATCGCGAGATTGAGTGTTTCCTTCCACTCTATGCGGCGCGCCACCGCTGGAAGAATCGCTGCTCCATGAACCTCGAACTCCCACTCTTCCCGAATTATATTTTCGTTCGCATCGAACGGCGGCATCGCGTTCGCGTTCTAGAAGTGCCCGGCGTCTTGTCGCTGGTTGGTTTCGGACCAACCCCGGCGCCGCTGCCTGACTTCGAAATCGAGGCGCTGCGTTCGGGTGTCGGGCAGCGGAGAATCGAGCCTCATCCCTTCCTCGTCGTCGGGGAGCGGGTTCGAATCAAGCGGGGACCGATGACGGGGATCGAAGGCATCCTGCAGCGGAAGAAAAACGATTTTCGAGTTGTGCTTTCGCTTGATGTGATTATGCGATGCGTGGCGGTGGAGGTCGATGCCGAGGATGTGGAACCGGCGCCCCCGGGCGCCAGCCACAAAACTGTCGCGCATGACCTCGCAGGGCGCAGTCTGCCAACGACGAACAACGTCTCCCGCTAAGCGTATGCGCCCAAACAAAAAACTGCCGCGTCGCTTTCGCTTTCCGGTTGCTATCGCTCTGCTCGTCGCCGGGGCGAGCAGCCCGGCGTGGACGTCCGAGCTTGAACCTTCGTCGCCCGGCCGCAAACCGAGTGCGGCGCAAACCATGATTCAAAGCTCAGACTCAAGCCCCGCCGAACGCGCTCTAGTCAACCCGAAAGACATCGGCGATGAAGAAAAAAACGGCAGAGCAAATGAGAGAGAAAGCGGCGATGGAAGCGACGGCAACCAGCAGATGAACGAAACCGAAGGCTTACCGCAGGCCAACTCGCGAGTGGCCGTGGACGCAAACCACGTGCCCTGCTTTTGCGCGCGACATCTGGCACATTCTCTGCTGCAGGATCAAAAAACAATTTGGACGAGCCCCTTGCGTTTGCGGTCGCGGGACTTGTACTGGCTCGCGCCCGCAGCGCTTGGAACCTTCGGCCTAGTGTCGGCCGACAATGCCATCCTGCGGCATTTTGGAAGCACGCCTATGGCGCACAGCAACACGTTCAGCAACTACGGGCTCGCGGCCCTGATCGGCGGCGGCGCGGGAATTTATTTAAGCGGAGTGATTACCCATGATGACCATCGCCGCGAAACCGGGCTCCTCGCCGGGGAGGCGGCGGTGAACGCCGTAATCGTGGCCGAAGCCATGAAGGCGGCGTTCGAGCGGCCCCGCCCGAATGCTCCGAATGCCGGGAACTTCGGAGCCGGCGGCGCCTCGTTTCCCTCAGAACACGCGGTCGCGGCATGGTCAATTGCGACCGTGATTGCGCACGAATATCCCGGGCCTTTAACCAAACTGCTGGCCTACGGCGCCGCCACCGGAATCAGCGATTCGCTGGATGTCTTGAAAGCCGTGCTCACTGGTTCCTTCGCGTTTTTTCTGATCGTGCGCTATGGGCTGCAACTGAACGCCTTTCCGCTGTCGATCTATGCTTTGGAGACGCTCATTACCTTCACGCTGCTGGCGGGAGTGCGGGTGCTTTCGCGCATGGCTTTCGAAAAGGTGCGGCCGGATTCCAGTTCGAAACGACTGTTGCTGGTGGGCGCGGGCCACGCGGCGCAGGCCATTATTCGTGAAACCCGGCTCGAAAACCGGCCTGAAAATAATGGCGCGCTCCGAAACCAGGAAGTCCAAAACATAAACGAAGCCGGATATCAGGTCATCGGCTGCGTCGATGACGATCCCCTTAAAAAAGGATTGCGCATCATGGGTGTTCCGGTGTTTGGCCAGGTAAAAGATTTACGGAAATTTGTTGTCAGTGAGCGGATCGACGAAGTCTTGATCGCGATTCCCTCGGCAACCCCGGCCCAGATGCTGCGCCTGGTCGCGATCTGCAAGGAAGCGGGGGCTGCCTTCCGGACCGTTCCTGCCATGGCGGAATTAATCGCGGGCCGGGTGATCCTGCAGCAGGTTCGTGAAGTTTCCCTGACCGATCTCCTGGGACGCATCCCGGTTGACCTGGATCTGGAATCGGTGCGCGAGCACATTCAGGGGCGGGTGGTGATGGTGACGGGAGCCGCTGGGTCGATCGGCTCCGAACTATGCCGGCAAATCCGCATGTTCAAACCAAAACTTCTGGTTTGCCTCGACCAGAACGAGACCGGAATCTTCCATCTGCAGCATCGACTGGCGCAGCCCCGCAAGCCGCGCGGCGTGGAGACGGGAAGCGGAAGCGGCAGCCAGCGAAAAGAAGATCACGAGGAAGATAACGCTGGGCGAGAGATTTTCTGTGTTGCCGACTTCTGCAATGCGGAGCGTATGCGCCGGATTTTCCTGACCTATGGCGTCGAGATCGTATTCCATGCCGCCGCCTACAAACATGTGCCGGTCATGGAATCCAATGTGGAGGAGGCGGTCAGCAACAACATTCACGGCCTGCTGGCCTTGCTGAACGTTGCCCAGAACTCGAATTGTTCCGCGTTTGTCATGATTTCATCCGACAAAGCGGTCAATCCAACCAACGTCATGGGATGCACGAAGCGAGTCGGAGAATTGATACTCGCTGCGTGGCCGGGCGAGGGGCTGCGTTGCGTCTCCGTGCGTTTCGGCAATGTGCTCGGATCGAATGGCAGCGTCATCCCTCTTTTTCAGGAGCAGATTCGCCAGAATCAACCGATCACCGTAACTCATCCCGATATCACACGCTTCTTCATGACCGTTTCCGAGGCCGTCAGCCTCGTCCTGCAGGCCTTCGCCATCGGCCGCAAGGGAGACATACTGGTGCTTGACATGGGAGAACCGGTGCGCGTGCTGGAGCTGGCGAAGACGCTTGCTCGCCTTTCCGGCAAATCGCGTCCGGAGTTCAAGTTTATTGGCTTGCGGCCGGGGGAAAAGCTCTTCGAGGAACTCTTTTATCCTACCGAACGCGTGCTTCCGAGCGCCTGCGCAAAGATTGCTTGCGCGGAGGGCGCAAAGCTTGGCTGGCCGGCGCTGAAGCGCAACCTCGACGAACTTTACGTCGCCCTATCGCTCGGCCAGACGGAATCCATGCTCGCCCGCCTGCGCCAGATTGTGCCGCAATTCAGCTATCCGGGTTGCGATCAGCCCGCAACTTTGGCCGATGCTGTCGGCCTTGACACGCCAGAGATTGGCGCACTGGAAATTGGCGCACTAAAGATGGGCGCGATGGAAATTGGCAGTGGCTTCGAAATCGGTAGTCTGGAGATTGGTCGCGAACTCGACCGGCCCGGCCTTTCCGAAGAGAACGTCAACACCATGCTCTCACCGTATCGCTCGTGGCCGGCAGGGTCGCGCTGGAGAACGGCAGTCGATGGCAGCGTTGGGGACCGATACGAGCGCTGACCACTCTTCTTTCGCCGCCGGTTTTGCAACCGGGAATTTTCCGCACATTTTCCGCAACCAGATTACGCGCCGTAGCCGTGAGGATGGCTGCGATGCCATCGCCACGCGCTTTCCATAATGCTTTCTAAATCCGGGAATTCGGGCTTCCAGCCAAGATCGCGCTGAATTTTTTCGGAGCTCGCAATCAGCACCGCCGGATCTCCTGCCCGGCGCGGCGACTCCAGCACCGGGATCGGATGTCCGGTAATCTTCCGGGCGACTTCGACCACTTGTTTCACACTGAAGCCTTGCCCATTTCCAAGATTGTAGATCAGAGGTTTGGAATCCGGTTGCTGCTTTCCAAGCGCCTCGAGCGCCAGCAGATGGGCCTTCGCCAGATCGCTGACGTGGATGTAATCCCGTACGCAGGTGCCATCTGGAGTGGGATAATCGCTGCCGAAAATTTGAACGTGATCGGCTCGGCCGAGCGCGACTTGAAGAATCCGGGGAATCAGGTGTGTCTCCGGATCGTGCGCCTCTCCTTTATCAGGACGGCTGGCGCCGGCGGCATTGAAATACCGCAGGCAGGCATAGCGCAAGCCGTGAATCCGATGAAGCCAGGCCAGCATGCGTTCCACCAGCAATTTGGACTCGCCATAGGCGTTCGTCGGTTTTAGCGGATCGTCTTCCTGAATCGGAGTGCGTTCGGGGTTGCCGAAGAGCGCGGCGGTCGAGGAAAAAACGAAACGCTTGACGCCCGCCGCGAGCATCGCCTCGAGCAGCGTTAGCGCATTGGCGGTGTTATTGCGGAAGAAAGTTTCGGGCGTCTTCATGGACTCGCCCGCTTCGATCAGCGCGGCAAAGTGCATGACCGCATCGATCGAACTTGAGGAAAACGTTGACGGAGAGGCTGAAGAGGAGGCTGAGCCCGAGCGCGAGCGGAATAACTGGTCCAAGCAATTGCGGTCGGCGAGGTCGCCGGCCACCAATTCCGCATTCTTGGGCACGGCTTCCCGATGACCGCGACTCAGATTATCGAGAACTACAACCTCGTGGCCCGCCAGCAGTAATTCCTCGGCCACCACGCTGCCGATGTAACCCGCTCCGCCAGTAACCAGGATTCTCATGCAACCTCATTGGCCCTGCGCGTCTTACCGCTAAGTATTTCTCCCGGTTCGGCGATCGCAGGCAGTCAGGTTCAGGCAGTCTCGCGCAGTCATTCACTTGCCTTCCTAATAAGAAAAAAAATACGAAAAATATTAGGCAAGAATCTCATTTGGGGTCATGGCGTTTCCGATCTTGCTCGGCCGCGAGGGCGATGGTTGAACGCAGAGCAAGAGCGCCCCGGCGCGCGAGCAGCAACATGCCGGAGGCAAAAATTATCATGGCAAGCCCCCACCATAAATTGATATTGATGCCCAGCGAATGAACGCTGTACATCGCATCTCCCTGCGTCGCCGCGCCGTATCCGGCGACTAAAAGGCCAAACAGCAAAAACATCATCCCGATGGGCAACCGGATATCGAATCCCATAAAAATTCCTCAGCCATCTCTTGCATGACAACTTGCCCAGTGCATGACAACTTGCCAGGTTCCTGTTACCAAAAAATCCAATTGAGCACAACCAGCATGGACAGTACGACCGCCGCCAGCACGGCTGGCTTCTCATACCACTCTAGCCCTACATCCTTCGGCCGGTCGGTCAGGGCATACACCAGGCCTTTCAGTTCGTTATCGGGACGAGGCTTCGTCAGCAAGGAAATCACGATGGTCACTACGAAGCAGGTAGTCCAGGCGAAGATCGCGGTCCAGAAATTTTGCGCCATCTC
>PLBX01000103.1 GCA_003135495.1 Acidobacteriaceae bacterium
ATATTAACGCAGAATGTGGGTATCGTGCAGTCAATTTCAAATGGGTTAGTGTCTCTTATTGCTCAGCCACTGTTTGGAATAAAATATAGCATTGGGAATCCAGAAAACGGAGGCCCTTCGTATGACACTGAACTCTAAAGACCAAGCCTGGCGCGACATTGCGGAGCAAGCAAGTAAAGAAATGGACGGAGCGAAGCTGACGATACTCATAGCCCAGCTTTGCAGCACATTCGATGACCGCAACAAACCAACTGAACGGGTGCCAGTCCATTGAGCATCGTCTAAACTGCTCGCTGCCACTCGCGTATTCGGATGTTGGTTCGCGTAACGAGTTGCGGCGAGCATAGATTATTTATGACCAAGAAATTAACGTCGCTGTTAATAGCTCTCCGGCTAGGAAGCATACTGTAACTCTTTCCTGATGCCCAATTAAAAAGGCTCCCGGTATGAGAAGCCTTCCTGAATTCCAAAACCGCACCATACCCGTTCAACCTTTTGGTGCCTTTTACGCTGCGTCCTGCATATCCATTATTCTGGACAGCCATGCGGTTTCGAAGGCATCACTCTTCAACGCGTAAGAGCCGCCAGCAACGCCGATCATCCAGACTCGACCTCTGCCGGCCCTCGCTCGCGCTTCCTCAGTCGCCAACACGGTGACCTCCTCGATACCGAAATGGCTATCCTGCTGCATCGTGAAACGGTCGATCACAATCTGATCGCCATTCTCCAGCAGAACGAAGGCTGTAGCCTCGGTCACGCTTTCAACCATACTGTTTCACTGATTTTTTAATTTTTCTTTTGTCATACTGACTCCTTAGATTGATATTTACAAATGAGAAGTTCCAGTGGAAATTCTCTAAACCAATCCGAGCCTTACCATTCCGCGCCGTTACTACAACATCAAGTTTACGAGGTTATTATGCGCGGTGCGGGAATCGTGGTCAATTCTATTTCGTTCTGATGTCGGTTCTTTCTTGATCGCCACCGTAATGAGACCACCGACCGTGCCTTCCCATCCGCAAATCAGGCAATCAAACGCGGGAGCTATCCAACAATTTCGCATCGTCTATTTCCATCCCTTGCGGCATTAGACGAACGTCAGCGGTTACTCTGACTAACAGGTCAGTACCCTTGTCGCAGGTGGGGCAAACGTAGCCGTATTGATTTCCGACAGCCATATCGTTCGCCCATAATACCGAAAGTTTCTCCAGGGAATGAAGCCTCTTACCTCGAAGCCTCTTCAAGCCAGTGGTATTGACCGCTAGAATCTCTAGTCAACTCAAATCGTTGTCTGTGAAAACGTGGATATGAAAGAACCGGGGCGCGGAAGGTGACGATCATCAAGATGTGAGCAGAGGAGACCCGATCTGCGAATGGCATATCTAGCATTCCGCAGGGAAAAACTAGTTTGTGGCCGGGAAGGAGTTGAGCCGCTTCTAAACTGGGATTGTATAGTCCTCCAGTTTCTAACTCATCGGGGCCATCTTGTTCCACGACAAGGTGATGATCTTTATGCGCATCATCTGTGTATATGATGTTCTTGGGTGAGCATATAGCATTCACTTTATTCAACCGGATGTAACCGTCATTCGATACGAGGAAAGGAGCCGAAAATGCGTTAGACGAGATCAATGGGGATTGTGGAGAGATTGAGACTCTTGGTAATAACTGCATAAGGCCGACAAGTGATGCGGCTAGGCCAACTAGAGTTAAGACACCATTTAATACTCTCTTTATGGGTCGGCGATTCTGATTTGTTGGCCAATCCTTTAATCGCCTGTCTAGCGCTCTACGTACTGTGCGGGCTATTCGTGATTCTCTGGACATGAAACAAACCCCTGGTTATTTCAAATCTTTCAATCGCCTTCGTGCTTCTTCCCACGGTACTTCAGTTATGTTTTGATTCTGAAGGACTGAGACGACGTTGGAGTTGAAATCAATATGCAAGACTTGCTGTTCGCGGGGCTTCAGATCGTCCGGTGACCAAGTTAGTAATTTGACGCTAAAAGAGTGCAATCCAAGATTATCGAAGTCACCCGAAGCAAAAAGAAAAGTGTGGCGAACAGCTTGTTTCCCAGGAGTGACTATCGGGCTAAATGCCGGTGCTTGTCCAACGTCGATCACCCGATGGCCGAGCGCATTGGTAATTGTGTGCGCATCATCCAAAATATATAAAGGCAAGAAAGTCCACTTGGCACCGTCGTCGGATGTGAACTGGACAGCTATCTGGTCAATTTCTCCGCTATTCGCCCCGCCATTTGCTATGGCGCATGTTCCGATCAGGGCTAGCATCTTCTTGTGTCGGACCGCTGTAAGTCCGCTAGGGAACTGTACAGGTTCATCCGGACCGGCGTCTTGGTATTGAAATTCAGGTGAGCCAAGACTGACTTTAATATCTGCGGGTTTTAAGGATGAATACCAAAGTGCGAATCCGGCAATAATTAACGACACAAGCGAGAATGTTAATGACAAAGGATTTGCCCAGTTCAGCGGGTGGAGTCTAGCAGGAGGAGGCTCTTTCGACGAAATGAGACCCAGGCTCGCTGCCATCGCTTTCACTTTTAATTCGAGGTTGTGGAGGCGTCTCTCATTCACGGCCATCTATTCTGTCATCCCCCGCCTACACACTATCAATGTTTTTCAATCTGAACGCGCGTCTGTATTGAACCGAAGTACGGTCGCGCCAATGAAGAGAACGCTCCTCTTAGCGCGACCGAAACCCGTAGCAAGCAACGTTAGTTGTCGCAGTCCTTGCAGTGGCGGTACCCACCTGTTCCACTCCGTCGCTCGCTTTGGGGTATGTCCCGACCGGCGCGGCATTGGTCGTTGTCGTGGTGAACTTGTTTGTCGGTCGGCTTCTTCGCCTCGTTCACAGAATAGTACGGACTTACTTTGGCCATACGGTCTCCTTGTAGATATGTTTCTTGTAGCCCCAGGATTCGGCCCAAACAGCTCGTCATCAATGAAGATTCGAAAGCAGTATTGCACCGCCTTCGGTGCGCCACATCCTTATCCTGAGTAGGCTAGATCGCGTTGTCAAGCGAGGAAGCCTGTGGAAGCCTGAGACTATTGTGCAAAACTAACCTGTAGAATCTGTAGAGTTACTAACTAACTCCGATCTAGTTAGTGGCGCGACGGGGTTAGAATGGGCCATGCAATCACTGATCTCAATCACCTTCGATGACGGGTTTCGCTGCCAATTTGATATTGCGCTTCCGATCCTCAACCACTACCAGTTCTTGGCTACATTTTTCTTGATCGCCAACAAAAACGCGACCCACGACCGCTGGACTGGCCAGCATGATAATGATTGGTGGAAAATAGATTGGCGCGATACAGACATCGCAATGTTGAAAGAAGTAGTTCAAGACGGACACGAAATCGGAAGCCACAGCGTTACTCATGACTCACGCAAGATGCCGACGCAGCCAGAAAGTGAAGCTCGCGAATCCAAGCTGCTCATTGAAGATTGGATTGGTACGACGGTCTCATCCTTTTGCTACCCGTTCTATCGTTCTCATGAATACCTTGCTGATGCGGTGAAGAAAGCGGGATACGCGCAAGCACGCGGAGGAGCTGGAAATTCTTACTACCGGGTTCCCGGAGACGGTTCGTTGGATAGATTCAACATTGACTGCCGCGAAATTTCAAATACCGAGAATGTCGCCGAATGGGTGAAACCGGGGCGCTGGCACATCTTGACATATCACGGAATCGGAAATGAGCGAGACGGATGGGCACNNGCACCAATCACCGTCGAACAATTTACCGGGCAGATGTCAGAGCTGGCGAAGCTGCGGGATTCAGGCGCGGTAGAGGTTGTTACCTTCAAGGATGGCGCGGCCCGTTTGTGACAACGGACTGTGACATGGATCAATAAACGCTGCCCCCTTCTCGACGAATAGTCCTCTCGCGAAACAGATTATCTTCCCATGGCCATTTCCCCTCTTTATCCCTGTAAGCTTTCGCACCGCTAAAACTCTCCTCTAGTTGCTCAGTTCCATAGTAGGAGACAGTTAGAGAGCGATTCTTCCAGAGAGCTTCATGCCCATGATGCCCCCGTGTGGATGTCGGAAGGCCTATTAGAATGGTCCGACGCATATGATTTTGTACCTGCCAACCTAGAATATCCGCCGCCTGCAGGGGTTTAAAAAACGCGTCATCTTGGAACATGATGCCCTCCGGCACCATACCAAAACGACGCTCAACTAACGCAGCGCTGTTCCTAGAATCTTCCTTCCAGATTTGCTCGATGCGTTTTTCGTTTAAGGAACCGCGATCAAATACATATTGCATCGGCCCTCGAATTTCGTACTGCTGCCTCCAATCGGAGATCGAAGATAGAATCGTTCGAATTGCAAAGGTATAGTGATCCGCAGCGTAGCCGTCTTTGAACTCCTGAAAAACGTAGCGGTCAAACTGTGCTTTTGGGACAGCAACCGCAAATCCGCGCCTTATCCGCGTATTGATGATCGAGGCGAGCTTGTCGTAAACGCTGCCCTTTTTTCGGTTGTCCCAATCGCAGAACGGTTTCCGTCCGGCCTCTTTCTTGGCCACGAATTCACTCATATGGAAGGCCTCAAAGCCCTCAGCCTTTGCAACCTCATCCCAATTTCTAGCGAAATCATTCCATTGCTCCTTTGAAGCGATGTAACAGGCCGCAACAGCCACAGGAGTGTTTGCGTCCGTGCCGCTGTCATCGAAATATACTTCGAGGTCGGATACTGGTTGGAATGGATCGGTTGTCACCAAAATATTATAAAACTTAATCCGAACACAACCCTGGCCATCACCGTCACCGGGGTGAGAAAGTAGCCTTGCACTTCGGACACTTGCACTTCTGTCGAACTGATTCGCCGCACCTCTGCTGGTGGTATCAGCTAGCCGCAATTTGAGCACGGCGTGGCTAGCGATGCTCTCAGCTTTTGCAGATTGATCTTTAGTTGGGATGGCATTCGAATCGGGTTGTTTATGAAGTTCTAAGGATAGAATATCCAAGTGTATTAAGCCTTATGGCATCATGGGACCGTGGAAAAGCCTGAACTAATTCTAGAATCAAAGCCCGAGCACCATTTTTTACGCGCACGGTGTTCTCTCTGTCGCGGCGTTAGTTTTAATCTAGTAGGCAACACCCTCGCGGAGAACGCACTATTGCGGCAAATGTTCGAGATCCATGTCCGTGAAGTTCACGAGAAGATCGGCCAAAATGAATCGAGGCTAGTATGAATATTGAAAGTATTATCGAAGAAATGAGAGAGGAAATTCGACGGCTGGAGAAGGCTATTGTGGTGCTCAGCGGAACACGCCGCACGCTGACCGCGAGCGCTCCGCGCCGGAGAATGTCCTTGGCAGGGAGACGAAGGATTGCTGCCGCTCAGCGAAAAAGATGGGCGAAGGTGCGCGCAGGAAAAAGGTAGAAGCATTGTCGTCCGCATTGGGAGCTGGTTATGGATTATTTGTGCGGCTCCGACTAATCGTGTCCTGACCGCCCAAAGCTTTCTCTCAGTTCTAAAAACAAAACACACCGGCACAATTAAAATTGTGATGCTTTAATTCCAAGCAGCATTTCGGCCTTGAGACACAGGGCACCAGCGATGCCCGCATCACGCAATGCATCAACATTATTTTGTCCGAATGCCAACAGGGCGCTCGGCGCGGTCCCGCTTTTACCGCGCTCTCCTGACGGTCGGTAGAAATGCACTCGACCAGAAAGAAAAAGGGTGGCGTCAGCGAAGGGGAAGATATTTTGCTGCCAAGTATTAGTCTCGGTCCGAGCGAATATGAGCATTATGCCGTTGGCATGAGCTGCCATTCTTCTCGCCCAATCCTCTACGTTTGGACCATATGGAGGGTTGCACCATACCCGTCCGAACCACAACTCAACCAATCCGTCGTGCTCCGGCAAGAAATAAGTAGTGGTCGCCGTGCGCCAAGGCATCCCAGCACAGCCACAAGGGTCGAGGTCAAAGGTGCCCAGCATCTCCAGCAGCGTTGGTGGCGTCAGCCAGTCATTGGTATTGCCTTCGATTGGCTTCTCGAACCCGAAGCCACTGACGTTGGAAGTAGTCGAAGATGAGCCTGAGTGGAATACGTATGGCTCTGAGGCGGCGGATAGAATGAGTGAAGTCAGTGAAGCATCATTTATAGACATGCAGGGTGATACTGGTTGGCCCCCGCATTTTGCGAAAAATGATCGAGAAATTTATTCCGTTTTGGGTTAGTTGCCGATAGTTAGCGTTCCAATGAACGATCCAATTGCTAAAGCTTGAAACGTCAACCGCCTACTATCGCTTTTTAAAACAGCGGTTGCGCGGTTACTCATTCAAACTGCGCTTACGTTCGTGATATTCGCATGTCCCAATTGAGCTTTCCACGCACTCTGGGCAAGGGTGGCTCTCATCCTCCTCCTCCGGAACAGAAATAAACGCCCATTTCACCACACTTCTCGCAAGGTGCGCCATCGGGGTCTAACAATTGGCCGCATTTGCAATGACTACCCCAATGTTTGCTGCAGAAATTGGAATCGTCATTCACAGCCGCCGCCAGGCAGACCACACACTCGCCGAAGCCTGCGCCAAGGGCGGTTGTCCCCGGTGGCGGCTCAAGTGGGTCGTTTTTCCAATGTTCGGGGATAGGGGCGGGAACTGCGTCTGGCTCGTTAGCCTCGTGCCAGCAGTCAAAACAGAGCATTTGTCCGTCGTCTTCTCGATACGGCCGGGTTTGGCAGTCGGTGCAGGGTAGGTCTGAGATGGCCGCAAAATCTTTGTAAATCCAACCGTACATGCGAAGGTCTTCCTCCGCCTTAAACCATTCCGCATAGTCAGGCTCCTCAAGGAATTTCTTTTTGGCCTCCCATCTTATAAAAGTGTTCTCGAATTGTTTCTCCAAAGAAAGACAAGGGTCATGAGCTATGCGAAGATTTTGTGCTGTCCAAGGGTTGCCATATCGGTGATGATTGCGGCAAGCCCATATCACAAATGTTCGAAATCCCTCGTAGTCCATAGCGCTTTGTTTGAACATAGACTCCATCGTGCTCGTCCATGCTGTCAAAGTCCTCTCATTATCGTGACGAGCAGGACGACCAAGCTCGATTAACAATCTGGAAGCTAATTTGAGACCAATCGGAGATTGGCTATTAATTTTCACAAAGCGCCCCTAATATGACCAATATGTCCAAGGCAAACTGGTTTTGCTTTTGTTTTTGTTTCTAGAGCATAGCGACAATCTACAAACAGACAGACAGTCTGTCTTTCTGTAGTTGTATTCTCAGATGTAAATGCAAGAGCAAAAGCAAAAGCATATGCAGTATGTAATAGAAGATGAAGATGAAGTCTGTAGTAGCAGTAGCAGTAGCTATTTTGAGCCATTGCCGAGCTACAGTTGGAGGAACGCAAGAGCCATCGGAGAGCCATAGCTATACCTCGTCCTCGGCAATGTCCACATCTTCATCCTCGGGCTTCGGTCCAGCGGTGTTTAGTCCTGCTGGCTCCGCAGTGATGGTATCTTTCTTGGTCCAACGTTTCTCGGCGCCTTTCTTACCCCGTTCCGATGCCGTGTGGGACAACTTCTCGTGGTAATCGTTGAGTTCTTGCCATTGCTGCCGCAAGCGGTTATTCACGATTCGTGTAGAATCATTTTCGAACGGGTTGAAGTTTTCGAGAACTTCATCCTTTATGCCCGTCCATTCCTCAACAGAAGCGCCTGCGAGACGGCGCAGTTTTTCGGAATCGCTTGGCAGGGTGGCGATTGGGTCGGAGTCCCATGCGATGCACAGCAGGTTGACATACGCTCCCAATGCCGTGAGTGTCATTCGCCGTGCGGCACCTGATAAGTAGTCTTTACAATAAAATTGAAATGCGGGCGGTTTTTGTTTGGACATGTCGTTCCTTCAATTTTGATTTACCTTCTCGTTCCCTAATCTGCGGCCCTTATGGAAGGTTGGGGCAAGGGGGAACGAAACCCCTGCCCCGAATCCTCGGTCGTTATCCGAGGACGCTTCTATCTAATACTGTGGAGGCCCCAGTTTTTCGATTGTGTGGTCGATTGCCTGTTCGTGGGTCTCATGTCTGTCGGTCTTTCTTTTCTGCGCCTTGCCTGTACTCGGGATCGAGTTCTCCTAAGTCCTCCCAGCGCATTTGGTAATCACTTAAGTCTTCAGGGGCACGAGGATGGAGAAAAATTCGGATGATCGGATGAGTGCAGGCCGATTGAAGTTCGACCCAATCAGCCAGCATGTTCCCGTCGAACCGGATAACGTCACCGATCCTGATGCACGGAATTAGCCGCTTTTTCCCCCAGCGCAGGACCGTTGCTTCCGTGACCTTTAGCAGTTTGGCGAGTTCCGCGACATTTAGTGGTTCAGTTCTTTCCCTTAGTGTCTTAAGAATTGACATACTTTGCACCTCTTCTCAGTTGTTTGGGGCTTTTTTGCCCTCATTGAAGAGGGTGGTAGTTCAGAAATCTAACGAATTGCCAATATCGGAAATAGATAACAGTTTAAGGAGGAGAAACGGGTCGATCCGAGATGCGACGATTGCTGGGAGATTGCGATTGGTCGCCCACTAGACAATGCATGACGGCGGACCAGTCGGCGAAACGTCACCAGCTTCAGTAAGTTTCGCCTCCTGTCGGATACATTCAACGGAGGCCTAGTTTTGTGACCCGCCCATCTCGCCGCCGAGAGAAATGGGATCGAGTAAGAGGCTTCGTTTTCTAGAGATCAGTCACGTGTTTCCTCCCGTACCCTTAGATATTCAGTCGCAAGCCGCTTCGCAAACGTAATCTTGTTGTCCAACACTGCCTTTGCGATCTTGTCAGCATGTCGCAATAGTTCCGTCTCCACATCAGGAGGAGGAGTGCCACCCCGGCCCTCAAATGTCGAAGGTGTTGTTTCCTCTTCGACTAATTCGATAACCTCGTCCGCCGTATGCGACCGATAAAACCACTGGCGCACGGTGTCGGCAGGAAGGCCGATGGCCGCTAGTGTTTCATAATAGCCGGGGTGCTTACGATATGTGCGCTTCCTTAGTTCGAGCAGGGCCGGGAGCAAACGCGTCCGCATCTCTTTATTCATCTGGTTGCGGGCAGCGGTAATAGCAGCAGCGCACTTTCGAATTTCCCCCAGCAACTCCTCGGGTGCCAGATCGGAATAAAACGTGTCTTTCGGATCATCAGGAACGGGTTCAAACGGAACCGTGACAGCGTCACGGTTGATTGCACTCTTGCCGATGTTCGTCCAGATGCATTCGATCCTGATTCCCTGCCCGGCAGTGTCTTCGAAATTCGGGGCACGGAGTTGCACCTTCTTTTCGAATATCGGTTCCCCGAATGCTTCCACGTACAGAGGCTGCCTGTACTCTGTGAGCACCCAGTTGAACTTGGCTAATTTCAGGTACTCGATCAGTTCTGTTGGGCAGATCGACTCCGCTGAGTAAGCACCAACTTCGCATCCGATGTACGGCGCGTCCACCATCACGAAGTCGTCAGGCCCTAGTTTTTCGGCTTCGAGACAGTCGAGCCAGTCTAGATTCGTAATCCGTACTTTGTGCTTACGAAGAAATTCACAAGCGAGCCGGACATTTTCTTCGTATCTCTCGGGCGTTCCGCGGCCTCCCTCTGTCGTGGAGCCGCCACCGTCAAAAGTTCCCCCATTAAACGCCAGGAAAGGTTCCATTAAAAGTGCATGAGGGTCGTTCCGCTCCGCCAGTTTCGACAACCTGTCAAATTCTGCTTTGGACTTCTCGGTGACTTTGAACTGGTCCCCGTAGTTCATCAAGGCACGCAAGAATGGAGCCCGCCCGATGTCGTTGAGCACCCATTCTCGATAGTCGAGCCCCTCTGCCATGGCCCGGAACGTGATATTGCCGCGCCCGGCGAACACATCGACGAACTTGCGCCCGCGCAATGGGATGTACTTGCAGATTATTGAAGAAAGTTGAGATTTGCCGCCAGGATAGCGGAAGGTTGGAACAGTAATTTTGCGCACACGAATCCATTTCTGGATTCATGGCGAAAACCCGGCAGGCGGCGGCGTAAGGATTAGCTTTTTTCGGGTATCCGCAATAAATTCACGCTTCGCTCTGCGATTTGGGGAGTGTTCTACTCCCCATTCCTATCATCACTTCCGTGGACCCACCGGAGAGCGGGCGCTAAGTTAAACTGTCAATATCAATTTTGGACGGAAGCCCTAAAAAAGTCAATGGACCGTTGCGCGGTTGTCCAGCGTCCACTCCTATCTCGCCGCCTGCCCGTGCCTACTGCGAAACGTGCGGAAATAACCGTGAGGCCCATGCAGATGCAATTAAGCAGTACAGAATGTTGGCTAGGGAAGCGAAGCGCCGTCGGTCGGAGGCGGATTTCCTAATAACTGAGGCGGAGCCCACCTGTTCGCAAGTTGTTGCTGTCAACCTATCGAAACTGGTTGCGGGCAGGGCCATGGGAACTGGCGAGAGGCGTTTCACTTCAAGAATTTTGTTCGAAAATTCAAGATTAGGCAGTATTGGAAAAAGTGAGCAATCACCGCTTCCTTTTGGCTGATTCATCTCGGATACCGAGCAGCAGAACGAACGAAATGGATTCGTTGCGACAACAGAGTCCGTTGTAAAGGAACTATCGCACTATGAAATTAGATAAAAGTGAATTCAACTTCCAGGTGGACGACCTACTCCGTGGCTTGAACGGCTACGAAAAGCCTGACCAAGGTGTAGTAGGCGACCATTTCACCCTAGAACTCGAGGCACCGCAGTATCAGGCGATCATCAATGCACTACGCTGGGCGATTCAGAACATCGACGACTTCGACCTCAAACCTTCATGCCTTATGTGCAAGACATCGGTGGCGACGATAAAAGATGTCCTCTGCAATTACCACCTTCGCCTAAAAACGAGCGGTTTGGCGTGCGTTTGGAGATACGACGCCGCGCGAGAATTTTTCTGCTCTGATCGAGTTTACAAAGACAATCTTTGCGAACGCCACTATGCCGGTAAGCAAAAAGAAACTCCAGAGACTCGGCACGACGAAGCTGTCAAAATGCGAGCATAGTCCAACCGTTAATGCCGCTCTAGTTGACCGTGAACCCAGCACGCTGGTCGGGCTGGGCGGTACACGTGTTTGGGCCACCGACCGGAATTGGACGTCAATCTGATCAGTCGAGTGGGGCGAATCTTTGCGCGAGGTCAGTCACGACGCAAGATCAACGTGTTTCCGGTTTATGAGATCAAGTCTTGAACCGGCGTGACATCCCGATCACCCGGACAGATGCGGGAATTTAAGTGTGGTGTGATCCGATGCTAAGAAATGCGAAATATTTCAACGTTCAACTGCGGACGATTGCACCTATCTAAAATTCCAACCTTTCTATTTCCAGATTGCGTCCACCTTGGCCCTAACCTCGTGACTCTGAGCCCTGGCTAAATACCGCATAGTGCTTTCAAGGCTCTTATGTCCCAACAGTTTTTGCACTGTCTTTAAGTCCACCCCTTGTTGTAACAACGTCGTGGCGTAGGTGGCCCGAAATTTATGTGGGTGTGCGCCCCGAACCCCGGCTTTTTGCGCTATGGATTTACAGTCATCCCAGATGTGCGTGTACTTGTTGCCGTTACCATTCGCAAACACGTAAGCCGATTTTTTGGAAATGAGCTTCAGGAGTCGCAATAGCTTAGCTGGCACTTCTATAGTGCGTTCTTCCCAGGTCTTTGGACTGAATCCTGCCTTCGCAGTGACACTAAGTGTTCCAGCAGAGAAATTCACGTTCTCCCAGGTCAAGCTCTCAAGCTCTTGTTTACGTAATCCGCTCATCAGTAAACACTTAAAAACTCTCATTTGAAATGTATTGCAGGCTTTGAAGAATGCCTTTAATTCTGCCTCAGAATAAACTTCCGGTTCTAGCTCCACGAACTTCGCATCCTTGACCGTAACGAGTCCTTCTCCAGGCTTCAGTTCTTGGACTTTGCGCAGGTACTGGTTCACCCTAAGCATTTTGTTTCCAGCGGTTCGTTGCGAGCGACCTCTCTCAACCAACCAGGCCTTATATTTCAGCAAATCGAGCCGCGTAATCTGACTAATGATATTTTTTCGGATAAAGCCGTTGAACTCGTTGAGAGTCTGTTTCATTAGCGCGTAAGATTCCGGACGCTGGCTCAATCGGTACTCTTCTAGATAATTTGGCAGTGTGTAGCCAACCATCACAGGCGGTTTATCGTCGTTCTGTCGAACCGGAATTCCTCGCGCAATGGCATCGAAATATCCTTCCTTGAAATCGGCTTCGGCAACCGCATCAGCGGCATTTTTCCCAATCTTCTTCCATACCTGTCTGTTTCCCTCAAGAAAGTGGATGTAGTAATTCCCTTCAAGATGATGCTCCACCTTCCCTCGGGCAATCACAAAATGTGGCTTGATCTTGTTGTTTGCGCCAATAACGGGGCGGCAATAACGCCATTTGCCACTGGCCCTCACGTATTTCCACACGCTCACTTTTCGATTCGCCATAGGTTCCGTTCTTGAAAGACTAGCATAGATGTTTAGGGAAACATTAGGGAGGCGTGTCAAGCTATTGATAACAAAAGTGATGGTGCCGGGAGGGGGCGTCGAACCCCCAAGGGCCGAAGCCCGGCGG